>JBARBA010000436.1:0-5397 GCA_049792555.1 Anaerolineales bacterium | reverse complement strand
CCAGGGAGATGGCCAGCGCGCTGGATGTTCACGATGATGGGCCGAACGATGTAGTCGTGACCGGCGAACCGGCGCGCGAGGGCGACCAGCTTGTCGTGCTGGTCAACGATTATCCCGGCTGGGAATTGCAGGTGGATGGGAAGCCCGCTCCTTATCTGCCGATCAATGATTACCTGGGCGCGGCCATGCTGCCGGGGCGTCATACTTATCATTTTGTCTTTCGCTCTCTGCCGTTTACCATTGGCCTGATAATCAGCATTACCACGCTGCTCCTGATGCTTGGCTTGGTTCTAAAAGAATTGCCCTGGCCCAAACGGGTGTTGTCCAAATTTAACCAGTCCGCTCTCCCCTAAGCTCATCAGTCACAAGTTAAGCTTTTTTGCAGTCTGCCAAGTAGATGAGCAGCACGTAAAACCACAATTTGTGACTGCGGGCATTCTATGATAAGATTTAAACATGGTATCTCTATTTGAGAGTATTTATCCATATAGACGTTCCGTCTCTCCCAGTGAACTTCAGTTCATGCTGAAATTGTTCCAGCAGGACTTGATGACTGTTTTGCTGGAGATTTCATATTCATCGGAAGATAAAATCTTCTTGCTAATGAGCAGCGGCAAGATCAGTTGCGTCTATCTTGCTCAGGGAGATCGGATCACACGCTGCCCGCTTTCAAACCTGTCAACCCTGTTCCAGGGCCGTGACTGCGCGGTCCGCATTTGTGAGCTTGCCTCATCTTCTTTTGGGGCTGTAAGAACCATCCTTGAGCAAAGCCACAGTTCGAACACACTAACGGCGAGTACAACTGCGCTGTCCGGGATCATTCAAAAATGGCAGGCGACGTCTGAACCATCGCTCGTCCACATTCGCTGGCCCCATGCCGAGGGATTTGTCTTCATACCCGGCAATCATTTTTCGGCGCGACAATACGCCTTTGTAGCAGAAGGCAGATCAAGCGATTCCGCCGCTGCGGTGTCCATGTTCTCCCGTTGGTCAGAAGCTGAATGCACAATCTCGCAATACACAAGCGACTCTCAACTGGAAATCTGGAGAGAAAATAATCTACAGTTGGGCTTTGCGCTCCTGATTGAACAGATCATGCGACGTTACGAAGACCTGGTCGGACATTTACTTTCCCGTAAATTGGAAAGTAGCCTTAGCCGCTTGAGTCAAACAAAATCGTGGAGCATTTCCATTGCGGATACTTCTGTTGACGATGTTCAGCTTTTCGACTCTGTCGATGATGCTGCAACTGCTTACCGAATGCTATTCGACCTGGCCTCACGCCAAATCAGCGCAGTCATTGGGCCGCGGCTTTTCGATGAGGCAGTAGACGCCGGCGTGGTTAGTCTGGGCGACCCGTTACGGCAGGCTGTTGAAGACAATCATCTTGTGGCTGCCCTGGCTGCCAATTCAATAAGAGGTTGAACGCATGCGACGTAAGATTAGTTATCTCTCGGTTGTCTTGATGGTTGCCATCCTGGCGGGCTACGTTTTTGTTTATCAAATGAACCCGTTCTCGGATAATTTGAATAAATTGATCCTGGCTTCGGCCGATTCGTTTGCGGCTCTGTTGGCAGCCATTGCGGTGACCGCTGTCTTATTCTGTTATCGCAAAGAAGATAAACCTTATCTGGTTTGGCTACACTTTGCATTGGGGCTGTGGGCCTGGGTGTTGGCAGAGACTGTATGGTTGTTCATTGATCTTACATCCAGTAATGTTCCTTCTGTAGGAGCGCCGGATGTATTTTGGATTATCGGGTACGTCTTGCTTACCCTTGCTTTGCGCAGCCAATATCAATTGCTCTATAAGACAAAACATAGTTGGTGGAAGGTGGTTGCCATCTGGGCTGGAATCATCCTGGCGGTTTTCGTAACCCTGCTCCTGGTCGGGAGCCAATTCACGCTGGGCAATTTTGTAAATTATTTTTATGCAATCATTGATTTTGTTCTTTGTATTGTAGCCATTCGGTTGTTCCTGACCTTTGGGGGTGGAAAACTTTCCCGTCCGTGGATTGGCCTGTTTGTCATGGGAATTTCAGATGCTGTGTGGGCCTGGCTGAATGCAACCGGTCAGTACCAAGCCTCGTCTGATGCAGGTACCTGGTTGAGCGTCTTTACCGACACGACCTATGTCGCTGCGTATCTTATTCTTGCCATTGGTTTTCTCATGCAGTACTTGTTGCTGCGACTTGGCCCCGAAGAGAGTTAATCCAGCCAGGTTAAGTGGGGGAGTTGAGTTTTGCGTTTTTCTTGACCGATCTGTAGTTTGACGTGTATAATGCCCTTTCGCCGTCATACTGTGTGGTATGATGGTTTTTCTATTTCTGTAAGACCCAACTTAAGCAGGAGAACTCTCAATGGCGTCCGCTCTTCCCCGGAAAAATTACGCGCGCATCCCAGTTGAACTAAACCTCCCCAACCTGATCGAAGTACAACTTGACTCTTTTGAACGGCTCAAACGCGAAGGCCTCGGCGATCTGTTTCACGAGGTTTCTCCGATTGAATCGTATAACAAGGGCATGAAATTATACTTTCCCAGCCGCGGCCCCGAGTCGCAGGAATGGGGATTGAAATATTGGTTCGGCGAGCCGAAGCATTCCATCGAAGAATGCGTCGAACGCGACCTGACCTATTCCAGCCCGTTGTATGTTTCGGTGCTGCTGGCCGGGCCGGATGTCCCCGAACCGATCAAACAGGATATCTTCCTGGGCGATTTCCCTGAGATGACAGACAAGGGAACATTCATTATTAACGGGACGGAGCGCGTTGTCGTTTCGCAGCTCATCCGTTCGCCGGGCGTTTATTTCGAAGCGCCCACTGACCGCGCTACGGGGCGCGCATTGGCCATGGCCAAGTTAATTCCTGATCGCGGCGCGTGGATGGAATTTGAGACCCGCAAAAACGATTACATCATCCTGAAATTCAACCGCAAGCGCACGGTGCCGATTACCGTTTTCCTGCGCGCACTCTCAGCCGTCGGCGATGGGCTTGATGATGGTATCCTGACCACCGGTTCTGACCAGGAGATACTCTCCCTTTTCGAAGATATTGACAATAATCCTGACCGCATGTTCATCGCGTCCACTTTGCGGCAGGAACCTGAGTGGGATTTGAGCGGTCACCACAGCGTTGCCGAAGCTGCGCTGATCGAGTTTTTCAAGCGTATGCGCCCGGGCGACCCCGCTACATTGGATAATGCGCGCGCCTTCCTCGAAGAGCAGCTTTTCGATCAGCGACACTATGACCTCGAACGGGTGGGGCGTTACAAGCTTAACCAGAAACTGGATTTGAGCGTTCCGGTGCCGCATCGCACGATCACGAAGAGCGATATTATCCGGCTCATCCGGCGCATGATTTTGATCAATAACGGCATTGAACATGCCGATGATATTGACCACCTGGGCAATCGCCGCGTCAAAACCGTCGGCGAGTTGATCCAGAACAAATTGCGCATCGGTCTGCGCCGCATGGAGCGTGTCATCAAGGAACGTATGTCCATCCGCGACCAGGAGCAGCTTTCGCCGGTGACGCTGGTCAACATCCGCCCGGTGGTGGCCGCCTTGCGCGAATTCTTCGGCTCCAGCCAACTCTCGCAGTTCATGGACCAAACCAATCCGCTGGCCGAGTTGCGCCACAAGCGCACGCTCTCAGCCCTCGGCCCTGGCGGCCTGCGCCGCGAGCGCGCCGGTTTCGACGTGCGCGACGTGCATCACTCGCACTATGGCCGCATCTGCCCGATCGAGACGCCGGAAGGCCCGAACATCGGTCTGATCGGTCGCCTGGCTTCTTTTGCGCGCGTCAACGAATACGGTTTCATCGAGACTCCCTATCGCCGCGTGATCAAAAGCGTTCGGCCCAACGACCCCATTTTAGTGGGACGCACCTTGCGCGAGGATGTCGTCAACCCCTCGGGCGAAAAAGTCGCCTCCTCGGGCGAGAAAATCAGCGCGGCGTTGGGCAAGAAAATGGTTGCCCTCGACCAGGAAATCCTGATCGTGCCGTACGTCTCCGATAAAATGGAATACCTGTCGGCAGACGCCGAAGATAAATTCGTCATCGCGCAGGCCAATGCTCCACTGACCCCGGACCGCGAGTTTGTCGGCGGGCGCATTTCCTGCCGCTATCACTCCGGTTTTATCTTCACCAACCCGGAAAACCTGGATTACATGGATGTGGCTCCGCACCAGGTGGTGGGCATCAGCGCCGCGTTGATCCCGTTCCTGGAACATGACGACGCCAACCGCGCGTTGATGGGCTCGAACATGATGGCCCAGGCCGTGCCGCTGGTGCGTCCCGAAATCCCGACGGTTTCGACCGGCATGGAATATTTTGCCGCGCTCGACTCCGGCCAGGTGGTGGTGGCCGAATCTGACGGGGAAGTCACCTCGGTGACCGGCAAGGAAATCGTCCTGCGCGAAAACGTGGGCGGCGGTCTGCGCACCTATTTGCTGCGCAAGTACCAGCGCTCCAACCAGTCCACCTGCATCGACCAGCGTCCGGCGGTGGTCAAGGGACAGATTGTCAAGAAGGGCGATATCATCGCCGACTCTTCGTCCACCGATGGCGGCGAACTGGCTCTCGGCCAAAACGTGGTGGTGGCTTTCCTTTCATGGGAAGGCGGCAACTTCGAAGACGCTATTCTGATCTCCGAGCGGCTGGTGCAGGAAGACCGTTTCACGTCGGTACACATTGAGAAATATGAAGTCGAGGCCCGCGATACCAAGCTCGGCCCCGAAGAAATCACGCGCGACATCCCGAACGTCGGCGAAGACGCGATCAAAGACCTGGACGAGAACGGCATCATCCGCATTGGCGCGGAAGTTGGCCCGAACGACATCCTGGTCGGCAAGATTACGCCCAAAGGCGAAAAGGAACTGACGCCCGAAGAGCGCCTGCTGCGCGCCATCTTTGGCGAGAAATCGCGCGACGTGAAGGATACCTCCCTGCGCATGCCGCACGGCGAACGCGGCAAGGTGGTGGACGTAAAAGTTTTCACCCGCGAAGACAACGCCGACCTTTCGGCTGGCGTGGACATGATGGTGCGCGTCTCTGTGGCGCAGCGCCGCAAGATCACCGCCGGCGACAAGATGGCTGGTCGCCACGGTAACAAGGGCGTCGTGTCGCGCGTTGTGCCGGTGGAAGATATGCCGTATCTGGAAGACGGCACGCCCGTTGACCTGATCCTGAACCCGTTGGGCGTGCCGGGTCGTATGAACATCGGCCAGGTGCTGGAAGTGCATCTCGGCTGGGCGGCCAAGCGCCTCGGTTATCGCGCCATTACCCCGGTCTTCGACGGCGCGAAGGAAGAAGAGATCGAAGCCGAACTTGCGCGCGCCTGGCTGGTGGACCGGGCCTGGTCTGAAACTGCTGCAACCGCCTGGGAATGGTTGAAGGATC
>JBARBA010000435.1:0-5667 GCA_049792555.1 Anaerolineales bacterium | reverse complement strand
TTGCGGGCATGACACTATTATAGCATTGTATACGGTGTCACATCAAGGGAATTCGTTGTATAAAGCAGGCCAACCAGTTTTTTGGACATCCTGCCCGCAACTGACGGTACCCAAAGCGCCGCCCGCCGCTCTTCGAAAGCACGCAAATCACCGGGCGCGGGCAGGACTGGCCTTCCGGGTCTAAAAAATAAAAAAGTCTGGCAGGGTCAAGAGATCTTGTCAGACTTTTCGGTTAACTGCATTTGCTTTGGCACAGTTTCCTATCAACAGTTGACGTAAGTGGCGTGTTGCCACGAGAACCGAGCCATGAAACGGAACCAATTTTTCGAGCGAGTAAAAAGAAATAAGCGCGTTTTTGAGTTTCTCAGCGCGCAAACTGTAGGATCATACCCCAATTACACTGGTCAAATTGACATCGCCCGTTCTCGAAAAGAAAAGTTGCATCAAGTTGCATGTCGAGAGATGTTTCTGCGCCGCTTGCAAGATTTTTTAGATATAGCGTTGTTTGTTGTTTCCCGTCATAGCGCACAAATAGAATGTTCTGTTGGTCTTTCAACCAGTGAGGCCAGCCATCAATAGATGCTGCAGGGTGTGTGATGATTTTCGACTCTCCAGCGTCAAGATCATAAACATAAATTGCCCTGTTGCTTAACGTAGTGGATGAACCATCATCTTTCAATGCAGCATAGGCCAATTCTTTCCCATCAAGACTCCAGTCAGGCTCAAAGGCGGCTATTTCCGGGCTTGTCAGATATTTGAGTTCTCCAGTTTGCACATTTAGCAGGGCCAGGCGCTTGTTGTGGCCGATAAAATGGCCTTCTCCGACAGCCAACGCCAATTCTCCGGGCCGGGTTGGGGACCAGGCGTAGGCACTCGGGTTGGACAGCATGGTCACGCCCAAATCCTTCAACAAGCCGCTTTCCAAATCGAACGAATACAGCGCCACGTTGTCGGTTCCGAATGTCGGAGCCGGGGAAGCGCCCAGCAACAGAAGGGACGCGCCTGGCGCAGCACCCAAAAGAGTGTAATACGCCTTCTCGATTTTCTCGCTAAGTACCCAGGTATGTGTTTTGGCAGGGTCAGCAACCCGAACCGCAGAGAGAGTTTGGCTGGAGCGACCAATATCCGTCAGGCTTTTGCCAACAGGAGCCCAGGCCAGCCAGCCTGTAGTAGTCGCCAGCATCTTGAAAGACAAATCGATATCGCTGATGTTCCTGGCCGGGACCAAGGTGCGGCGTTCCCCTGATGGAATTCCCCGCGCTTCAAAGCCATTCTCATGATCATCCGGGATTACCAGCCAATCATCCGGCCCGGGCAAAATTCCCGTCGGCAGCCAGAAGGTCGAATTCTGGTACGAGGTATATTCAGTTGAGCTGGGGTGAAGTATTTCTTCCACGGTTTTCCTTCCACGAAGATCATAAACAATAGAAGCAGGCGCAAAATCATCCGCCGAAGCCAGGATAAAACGCCCGGAAGGCGACCATGCGATGGGTTTGCCTTCGCCTAATGGCTTGAACCCGCCCGTCAGCGGGTCAAGCACGACCAACTTGATTAGGCCCCCGAACTCTGGATTTGCGCGAGAAAATGCCAGCAACTCGCCCGATCTTTCGGGGTCGAAAGCGCTTAAAGGCAGAGCGGTGGGCGTGGCAGATGCAACTGGACCCAGCGCAATAGCAGTAGAAGTAGAAACAGGTCGTGTCACCGCGCCCGTAGGGGATGTGGCAGGAATTGCTGCACTACAACCGGAGGCCAAAACAAACAGGCAGCACAAAAGCATAACGCGCGGAATATATTTCATTGTGGATGGAATCACAGCATCCTCATGATAAAGTCACCCTAAAGTTGAAATTCAGAACATCCTACGAAACAGGTTGGAAAATACCACTAAGGTTGTGAAATTGCCAACAGCCTTTTGGTGTAGCCCGAATATGCAATCACGGGATAATTGATGCGATCCACATTATGACCGCTAATCAGCACGTTATGTCCGTCCAATGTGCAACCACTCCCGACGCTTATGACAACAACAACGTGAAAGTACGAGCTTCCCCCATCAGAACTTAATTGGATCAGATCGCCGCCAGCCATGTTGCATAAAGATGATGGCGCATACACATAAGCTGAAGGCCCAGAGGTATCCGTGGTAGTGTCTAAAAGGTAATCGTACAAATTAGGGGGGTCGTTGCCAATATAAGCCCAGGACCTAGACCTTGTGTCATCACTATAGGTGCTCCAATCATTAAAATTATCTGGTTTAGCACCCGCAGAGTAAAACCACTTTTTTGTTCCCGATGTGTCTTGTACCCCTCCCCCTGCTTTTATGACCTGAGAAGCATAATTGGTGCAATCCCCGCCGTATGCTAAATCGGGACGCTGTGGAGGATGGTTATACATGGGCAAATAATTGCTCGCATTGCCAGGAAAACTCCACCACTTTTTAGCATAAGCTACTGCATTGGCGCTATTGTACTTACTGGCTGCTCTAACAACAAGATTATTCAGGGTTGAATTTTTAGCAAAATCATGCTCCGCTTGAATATTTTGTTCGATTTGCGCTTTACTGGTGTGTTCCATTAATTGCGTTAATTCATCACGATAACTATCACTTGTAATTTTCCAAGCCCCGGACGGGCCTCGCTCAAAGGACAGAATATGTTTGAGATTAGCCATTTCCGTCACAATAGGAGCAGAGACCGCATAAATAACTTGATTGTTTTCAAACAAGGTAACGCTGGCTGTGTTTGCATTAATTTTTACCACTTGGTAGACCAAGGTGTACTTGTAGCTTAAATAGTTCAAGCCAAGAGTTTTGCCTTGGAAAATTTCTATTTCTTGTCTGTCCTTTTCTTTGCGGAGCCATTCTTGCGCTCCATTCTGGGTTGACACCAACGCTGAATAGTTTTCCGCATTTAATGTTTTTTGGCCTTCATAGCGAGCAGTAAAGTAGGCATTGATCGCAGCCTTGATCTTCTGCGTGTCGCTCAAACTAGGATTGGCTTGGGCTGCCAGATAGTTGGATATGGCAGTCTGGCTCACTGATTTTTCTGCTTGCGCAGGCGAGACTACTGCGATAAACGTAGATACGAAGACCAGCATCAAAATCATTATGCTGACGTACCAAATCTTTTTGTTGATTTTCAAACTGTTTTTCATCTTTCGACTCCTTTTGTGAAATGAATTTCTTGTAAAAGTATAGCATAATTTCCTCTCCCCTATTAAAATACCGAAAACCGTACTAATATTTTACAAAATCGTATCGTCCAAGGAGAACCGTCGCCATGTCCCGTAAAAAGCGTACTTCCAAAGCATTGATAAAGGCCCGGGAGCGCGCGGAGCATTTGCAATTGATAGATGCGCAGTTGGATTTGGGCTTCGGCCTGACGCTGGCTGCATATCAAGCCGCGATTGCCAGCTTGCAGGTCAATCTCGAAGCGTATAACGAGCAGTTGTCGGTGCTTGATCAACAGGCCGCCGCGCTGCTGGCCGAGGAGAAAAACCTGTCGGCTCTTGCCGAGCGCATGTTGGAAGGCGTCAGCGTGAAGTATGGCAAGGACAGCCTGGCTTACAAGCAGGCGGGCGGGGTGCGCAAGAGCGAACGCAAGAAGCCCGCGCGCAAGTCCGGGGGCAGCCCGAATGCGCCCGATGCGTCCGAAGGTTCAGCCGCCCCGCTTTGATTTTGTGCAGGTTCGAGCCTGCATGATATAGCTCCGGGCCTATATGATATAGATCGTGGCGTACATGATATAGCTCCTGGCCTACATGATATAGGTCGTGACGTATATGATATAGCTCCTGGCCTACATGATGTAGGTCGTAACTTACATTATATAGCTCATGGACTGTATGATATAGATCGTGACGTATATGATATAGCTCTTGGCCTATATGATGTAGGTCGTTACCTACATCATATAGCTCAGAACCTATATGATGCAGGTTGGGGCCTATAGGATGCAGGTTCGAATTCCCCCAAATGTCCTATTGAATGCGGTTAAAACGCGCGCTATCCTTTTAGCAAATTCAACCACAAAAGGAGAATCATTGTCATGTCTCGCGTAAAACGAAAGTCCAAAGAGTTGGAAAAGGCGCAGGCCCGCGCCAATAACCTGAGGTCGATTGACGCCAAGCTGGACCTGGGCAACGGTCTGACCCTGGCCGCTTACCAGGCCGATATTACCACCCTGCAGGAAACGCTGCTGACGTACAACAATCAGGTCTCGGCGCTCGATGCGCTGGGCAACGACCTGGCGGCCCAGGAGAAAGCCATCGCGGCGCTCACTGAACGCATGTTGGAGGGCGTCAGCGCCAAATTTGGCAAGGACAGCAACGCTTACGAGCAGGCGGGCGGGGTGCGCAAGAGCGAGCGCAAGAAGTCCGTGCGCAAGCCCAAGACGGCTTCGTAAGTGCGCTCGATGGAATAAGAAAAACCCGGTTGGCTATTCAAGGCCAGCCGGGTTTTTTTATGGCGGTTGCACTGCGACCGTCATGGGGTTTTGTTATCATGCTCCATCGTGATAACCACTTTTCCGCGCGCGTGTCCTTCGCCGAGATAGCGCAGCGCTTCGGCGGCGTCGCTTAACGGGTAGCGCCTGTCGATCACGGGCACGATTTTGCCCGCTTCGAGCAGTTCTTTGAGAAAGAGCATGTCTTTTGGGTCTATTCTCGCCGTTACGCCGCCCATTTGCCTGCCGCCCTTTGCGCTCATCCATTTGCCCAGGAGCATGGCCTGGAAGATTTGGGCCATGGAACCCCCGGCCATGACGTAAATGCCTTTGGGCGTTAGGGCGCGCTTGTAGGCTGAGATTGGATGATATCCGTTGACCGCCAGGATCAGGTCATAACGTTCCCCGCTTTGGGTGAAATCTTCTTGGGCATAGTCGATTACGTGATCGGCTCCCAGCGCGCGCGCCTGCTCCAGGTTCCTGGCGCTGCACACGGCTGTTACGTCTGCCCCAAATAAGCGGGCAAACTGCACCGCAAACGTGCCCACGCCGCCGGAGGCCCCGTTGATCAAGACCTTTTGCCCCGGCTGGAGCTTTCCCGCGTCGCGCAGAGCTTGCAGGGCGGTCAGGGCCGCCATCGGCACGGCAGCTGCCTGTTCGAAGGTCAGGTTGACCGGTTTGAGCGTCAATGCCTTTTCGGGAACAGACACATATTCGGCAAAAGCGCCGTTGCCATATGCGCCGATCTCTCCAAAGACCTCGTCGCCCGGCTTGATCTGTTTGACGTTTTTGCCGACCGCTTCGACCTGCCCCGCGATGTCCGCGCCGAGCCTCGGGTTTTTGGGTTTGAGCAGCCCGGCCATCAGGCGGATCAGGAAGATGTCGGCGCTCAGGAAATGCCAGTCGTAGGCATTTACCGAGGCCGCTTTGATTTCGACCAGCACTTCATCGTCGCCTGGCGTGGGCTTTTCCACTTCTTCAAGCTTGATGACGTCGGCGGAACCGTATTCGCGGTAGACAATTGCTTTCATGTGTATTTCTCCAGGGTTGCTTTGATTTGGCGTTACTCCTCAGCCACGGGCAAATAGAACACGGATTTGACGGATTAAGCTCAATACTGTTTAGTTAAGCGAATGACCATGATAGCCTTTTTTGTGAAACAGTCCGACGGACTTCGTAGGATAGCCCGGACGTTCCACGTCCGGGCGGCGCAACGGGTGGAACA
>JBARBA010000434.1:0-2435 GCA_049792555.1 Anaerolineales bacterium | reverse complement strand
CTGATCGAAGCCGGGGTCGAACATGCAGACGTTTTTGTGGCTGCCAGTTCATCTGACAACGCAAATATCGTCGCGGCGCGCATCGCTCGCAACATCTTCAAAGTCCCGCGCGTGATCGCCCGCCTGTACGACCCGCGCCGGGCGGAGATTTACCATCGTCTTGGGTTGATGACGATTTCAACCACGACCTGGGGCGCAGAACGCGTTTACGAACTGGCGACCCACACAGACCTGGATGTGGTCTACAATTTTGGACGCGGCGAGGTTTCCATCATCGCCATCGAAGCGCCCCACACACTGGCAGGGCGCACAGTCCGCGATTTGACCGTCATTGGCGAATTCAACGTTATCTCCATCACCCGCGAAGACAAAGCTTTTCTGCCATCCGCCGGGACGGTATTCCGTGAAGGCGACATCATCCATATTACCGTCCAGTCTACGGCATTGGGGCGACTCGAAGAGATGCTCGGCCTCGAAAGGAGATCATAAGCCATGTATGTCATCATCGTTGGCGGCGGCAACACCGGTTCTTCCCTGGGAAGAATGCTCCTGGATGCCGGGCACAAAGTCCGGATTATCGAAGAACGCGGCAGCCTGCTCGAAAAGTTACAAAAAGAATTCCCAAAGGAAGTCATCTTCAGCGGAGACGGCAGTTCGCCCAGCGTGCTTGAGAAAGCCGGCATTCGGGATGCGCTCGTCCTGGCTGCCGTGACCAGGGATGACGAGGCCAACCTGGTGGTCACATCGCTCGCACATTCCGAGTTCAACGTTCCCCGCACCATTGCCCGTGTGAATAATCCCAAAAACGCCTGGCTGTTCACTCCCGAAATGGGCGTGGACGTGGCCCTCAACCAGGCCGATATTCTGGCGCACCTGATTGCCGAAGAGATGTCCCTGGGCGATATGATGACCCTGCTTAAGCTCAAACGCGGCGAATATTCACTCGTGGAAGAAAAAGTCCACCCCACCTCCCTGGCAGCCAACAAACAACTCAGAGACTTGAAACTACCGGATGAATGCACTGTCGTGGCAGTCATCCGCGACCATCGATTAATCATTCCGCATGGCAGCACCGTGCTCGAACCTGCCGATGAAGTGCTGGCGCTCGTCAACGGCAGACAATCCACCGAACTTGCCGGCATCCTTGCTGCGCGAAGATCTGCAACTCGCTAATTTCGTATCTTCTCGATAATCGGTGGTTGAGTAGGCGGCGGTGCCGTTCCGCCGCCGTATCGAAACCACCTGTCAACAACAATTGCCTCGAAATATTGAGTTGATACCTAATTTCGATTGGCTTCTTTGGAAAAGCATTGGCTTCGAAACAACCCGATATAGACAAGACCCTGGCCGAGACCATGTCCCGCTTGCCAGGTTGCTGAATCTATCACTCGAAGCTAGAAGAAGATACAAACCATGCAGCAACTCAGCCTGTCCATTTTCAACCATGGTGGTCCCGCCGGCGTCGCAGAACAGTCATATATGCGCCCACTGCTGGACGCGTTCGAGCGCCAGCACAACATCCACGTGGACTTCGAAGTCACCAATTGGCACACCGGTTGGGCCAGGTTGGTCGAAATGGCCATCTATGGACGCGGGCCTGATCTATCGGAGGTGGGCAGCACCTGGGTGGCAGATTTGGTGCGCATGAACGCCCTGATGGAATTTTCGCCGCTCGAGATGAAACAGATCGGCAGCGAAAACGACTTCATCCAGGCAAACTGGAAAGCAGGTATCGCCTCAAGCGCCGCCGACCACTCCACCGTTATCTGGGGAGTACCCTGGCTGGCCGATTCGCGCCTGATATTTTACCGCCGCGACTTTCTCGAACAGGCAAAAATTGACCCGGCCTGGGCTTTCAAGCACGTTGACGAATTGGGCCAGGCAATCGCAAAGCTGAATGCTCACGGGTTCGAACTCCCGGTGTCGCTGTCCACCCTGCGTTCACACCTAAACATTCATCAAATGGCCAGTTGGATTTGGGATTGCGGCGGGGATTTTATGATGCCCGATGGCAAACGGGTGGCTTTTGACGGCCCGAAAGCGTTGCAAGGCATGCGTCACTACTTTGGGCTTGGACCGCATATCCCGCCCGATTACCACAAAGTCTCTGAGCATGACGTCGACCAGCTTTTTACATCGGGAAAGGCAGCGCTGCTTTTTAGCGGTTCCTGGCTGGTGGGGACGCCTGACCTGAATGCCATACAGGCCAACCTGGGTTTGGCGCCCATGCCCGGCGGAACATTCGCCGGTGGTTCACACCTGGTTGTCTGGAAACATAGCGCAAAAAAAGAAGCCGCTCTTTTACTCACAGATTTTCTCGTCAAACACTCGGTGGAACACGGAATATTTCCCGCCTTTGGCCTGCCTGCCTATCTGCCCAGTTGGACTGCGACCCCCTTCATGGAAGAACCCTATTTCAGCGCCTTTTATAGCGC
>JBARBA010000433.1:0-4122 GCA_049792555.1 Anaerolineales bacterium | reverse complement strand
GGCCGGGTCGTCGACCGGGATTTTCAGGGGCGGGATGCCGCTTTGCGGCTGGCCGTCGTCGGTCAGCGGCTGCACCCACAGGTTGGCCGTCACCGGGCCGTCGGAGATGTCGTCGAACCAGCCGTCGTTGTTGGCAAAGGTCTCGATGCGCGGTTCGCCAAAGCCCGATTTGAATGAACCGGAGTTGCCGTACCCGCCCAGGACGACCAGGCGGTTGTGGTCGTTTTGCTGGCTGACGATGGTTTCGCCGAGCGTCTCGACGCTGTTGGGACTCAGCGGCGGGGGGAACGACTGCGGGAAGGCCGGATTCTTGCCTTTGGCGAATTCCGCGCGACGAGGGGGCGTGTGGCTGTAGCTGACGGTCTGCGGCCCCGGGTCGATGATCAGCCGCTGACGGGCGTCCGCGCCGGTAATGGAGGCGTTGCGCAGCGGGTGGTCGGGGGCGTAGCCATGCTCGCCCTCCAACTCTTTGAACTGGTACCAACTGGCCTTTTTATTGGCCAGATAGACCGTCCATTCGATATCGAGCAGGGTGGCCGAATACAGTTCGCCGGTTTGCCATTTGTAGACCTGGACGCTGTCGCCGATCTTCAACTCGCGGCCCAGCTTGTCGTTGGCGTCTTGATACACATAGACCTGGAAACGCGCCGCCTGACGCTTGATGCGCCCCTGTGAGTCTTTAAACGTGTCAACAGGCTGTTCCTTGCCCTGGGCGTCCAGCAAGGCGCGGCCCTGGCTGTCGCATTTGGTGGGCAGGCCCATGGGGGTTTCGGGGGCCAGGCAAAATTCGGTGGTGCTGTCACCCAGGCGGGCAATGCCGATGGCAGGGTGGATTTTGAAGGTATTGGTCATAAGAGTCTCCAGATGTAAGTCGAAATTAATTTCGACTTACGATGCAGCGGCGAAGTCGTTGAAGGCTTCGGCGAGCGAACTGATGCCCATGGAATTGGACGCGGCGTACAGCGCCGTTGGCCCGGCCTGGCTGGGGTCGCCGCTGTGGTAGGGCGGGTTGGGCGCGTATTGCATGGAAAGCTGCACAATCTCGGCGTTGGCGTCGCCCGCCAGGATACCGGCAATCGCCAGGGCCTCGTCGATGCCCGATGAAATGCCGCCGCCGGTCACCAGGTTGCGGTCGATCACATAGCGCGGGTAGCCGGATGCCAGCGTTACGCCCGGAAAGCTTTGCAGGATGGTTTGATAGGCCCAGTGCGTGGTGGCGGTGTAGCCCTGCAACAGGCCCGCCGCGCCCAGCAGCAGCGCCCCGGTGCAGACCGAAAGGCGCATTTTCACCGTAGCGGCCTGTTGTGTCAAAAAGTCCAGGTAGGCGTTTTGGCCCAGCGGCCCCAGCGCCAGGACGCCTTTCAGCCCGTCGCCGCTGGCGCCGGGGACGAAGAAAGCGTCCAGCTTGAGTTTGCCCTGGTCGACATCCTTGAAGGTCGCGTGGGCTTTGATGGTCACGCCTTCAAAGGACGTGACCGGGTGACTGTCCATGGAGAGCAGGATAGGTTTGACGCCCAGGAAGGTGAAGACCTGGAAAGGGCCGAGCACGTCCAGCGAGTCGAAGCCGGGGTAAAGCGGGAAGCCGATGGTGTAGTTTTTGAGGTCGTTTGTCATGTTGACTCCATTTAGTACCTAACCCGGACAAGCCGGAAAAGAACAAAAACCTTATCCACGAAGTTCACGAAGGGCACGAAAGAAAATCTTAAAAACCTTAAATCTTTTCCTTCGTTTTACTTGGTACCCTTTGTCTGCGCAGGCAGCAGGCCGGGGCGGTGAAAATCTGTGCTTTTTTGCGCGAACTTCATTTAGGTTCTTATTAATTCACCTTACTCACTTTATGCGAAGCAGTCCAGCGGACTTTGTAGATTAGCCCGGACGTTCCACGTCCGGGCGGCGCAACAGGTGGGAAACGCCCGTTTAATGGGCGAATTCTACAGGTTGGCGCTCCCCGGGCTGGAAAAAGCACCGTTTTCCAAAGGTTTATCGCCTTTCGGTCCCGCCCTGCGTAAGGCGAGTTATTAGACATTATCACGGTTTAATGATCGCCCCCACATATGGTGGTTTTTCTTGCAAAATTGGGCATTCCAACCGCCATATATTCGGGTAAAAACAAACCATGATAAAGTCTATTAAATAAAGTCGATGGATACGCCGTCCATCTTGAGCAGGTCTTCGCGGGTGTGGCCGTGAATGTCGGTCACAACCAGGTGGACGCTCAAGGGCAGGTGCGCGCCTTTGTGGTTGCGCAGCAATTTTTGCACCTTTTCGGTGATATCGAAGCGCACGTTGCCGGGCGTCTTGTGGTGGCGCATACGATGGTCGAACGGACGCCGGGTATCGGGCGGCACTTCGCAGTGGCCGGGGCCGCCGTAGCAGAAGCCGACGAACGTGGTGAAGTTGCCGATGTAATGGACGTTGTTCTCGATGGGCGTCTCGGCGTTGGCTTCGGGCTGGTTGATGAAGACGCGGATGTTGGCTCCGCGTTGGGAAACCTGCACTTTGTGCAGGCGGATTTCCACCCGGCGATGGTTTTGCAAAACCTGCTGCGGCACCGCCACCTGCTCCGAGCGGAAGCGCACCAGTCCCTGGGTGTTGTCGATGGGGAAGTGGTAGGCATTTTCCATATATTCGTAGCCCAAATCCTGGATACTGAGCGTATCCGAAACGATCATTTCGAAGGGCGTCAGCGGCGAGTTGAGCGCCTGCGGAGTCACGCCGGGGTGCATCTCCTGCCACTGCGCGTACAGGCGGTCGACGTTGGAGTGGTGCGCCCAGAAGATCGGGTCGAAGGCCGTTACGCGCTGCTCGACCATGTGGCCGTATTCCGGCTCGGTGTAGAACTCAGGGTTGTCCCCAATGATGAAATTGGGGTTCAGCCCGCCGGCGAAGTTGTGCATGTAATTATGCACACTTTCCACCGCGCCAAAAAAGTGGTCGCTGGACGGGCCGCCGCCCCAATGCGCAAAATCGGGGGTTTGCAAAATGCGTCCGATATCCTCAGACGTGGGGTAATGTGAGATCAGGCCCGGATTCATGCCCGCCCAACGCTGGCGATGCCAGAGCGGGTTGATGCGCTGAAGCTCGTTCATAATCAGGTCGTCTTGCGTGGGCGCGCTGCCGGAGGCGGCTGTGCCCTGGTAGGTGATGCCTGCCGCCACGTACAAGCGGTTGCCCGAAAGGTAGACCGTGCCCTTGACCTGGTTGAGCTTGTCCCAGGTATCTGCGTCGATCTTGCCCTTCAGGTTCGCCAGCCCTGAGTCGTCCATCCAGCAGCCGTATTGGACGGGGATGATGCCGGTGTCGTCGCTGAATTGTTTCTGGCCGTTGGGCTGGGTATTGGGCGGCGGCGGGTTTTGGCTGGCTGCGGCCTGGTTCTGCGTGGCGTATTGCGTCCAGTCCCAGTAGGGCAGCGTCACGGTGGGGTCGATGTCTTGCAGGCGCTGCTCGAAGAAATACAGGTAGGCGCGGTGCCAGGTCAGGAACTGCTCCCAGCCGTGCTGGCACATGTCGGCGTGCATCTTGGCCCAGTAGGCAAAGCTGCGCTCGTCCTGCGGGTATTGGTCGTAGGACTGCATTTTGGCGACGGCCGCGCGGAAGCGCGCCAACTCGTCGGGCGTCAGGCTTTCGATGTTTTTGCGCACCTTGAGTTGGCCGGGGATGCCATTGTGGGCATTCAGCGGGCGAGTCGTCAGCGGGTGCGCGACGTTGCCGTAGGCCAGGTTTTTGCGTTGGGTCTGCGCCAGTTGAAGGTCGGCGGCCTGTTCGTCGGTTTCGGGGCAGCAGTCGTCGATCCAATCCTGGATGAACTGGATATCGGCGGCGGCGACGGGCGTGGCCGACGGCCCCCAAAGCAGCGCCGGGAACTGGGAGCCGTCGAAGGGCGCTTCTCCCCGCAGGCCTTTGATCAGTCCCGAAGCGGCTCCGCGCCCCGGGCAGCGACCCGGCCCCGAAGCGGTCGTCCCGCACGAGCAGGTGGAGGCCTCGCTGCCGGGTTTGCAATCGCAAGATTCGCCGCAGTTGCACGAGCCGCCGTCCGGTTTGCAGTCGCAGGAACCGCATCCGCAAGCGCTATCCGCTTCCGGGGCAGGGTCTGAGGCCGGGGCAATTAAACGGATGCCGTAA
>JBARBA010000432.1:0-2916 GCA_049792555.1 Anaerolineales bacterium | reverse complement strand
CGCGCTGGCCTGGATCATGTTTGCCGTTGCGATGACGATTATCTATTTCCTTTTCCGTTCAGCGCGCAACTGGGTATATTTCCCCGAGGATAGCAAAGATGAAACGACTTTCTAAACACCACATCGTCCCGGCACCTGCACTCCCTGGCACCACCCGCCAGGGCAGGTGTGCCGCAGGTGCAAGTGTGCCCTTGCGGGAAAAGAGCGGCGGAACATCGACATTCGCCGACCGGCTGTGGCAATTTACCGGCTCGGCGCTCTTGAGTTTGTTCGTCTGCATCCTCCTGGCAGCTTACCTGATGCCGTTTGCCTACATGCTGGTCACTTCCGTCAAAACCCATGATCAACTGGCAGACTCAAAAGCGCCGATCTACCCGGCAACCAGTTCCACTTACAAGTACAACGGGACAGACTATCCGGTGATGAACGTGCCCGTCGCGGGTGAAAACAAGCAATGGGCGCTGATCACGCCCCGCCGCACCTACGCCGAATTCATCGATCCGCAGAACCCCGGCAGGGGGCTGATCCACTGGGATGGCAACTGGCGCGCGTTGCAAAAAGCCTATACCTTCAGCATCTCTTTCGACACCTTCGCGCAGATATGGAAAGCGGCAAAAATACCCCAGGCTGCAACGAACACCCTGATCATCGCGTTGATTTCTGAAATCGGCGTGTTGGCATCGTCCATTGCAGTGGCGTATGGATTTTCCCGGTTCCGCATTCCCGGCGGCAAATGGCTTTTCTTGCTGTTGATTGCCACCATTCTGATCCCCGAAAGCATTACGCTGCTTCCCACCTACTTTATCTTCGCGCGCGTCTTCCAATGGAATGGAAGCTGGCTGCCGCTGCTCGTGCCGCACTTCTTCAGCAGCGCCGTTTTCGTCTTCCTGCTGCGCCAGAACTTCAAAAGCATCCCGCGCGACCTGGACGAGGCCGCCATGATCGACGGCGCCGGCCCGCTGCGCATTTTGACTTCGATCATCATCCCCCAAAGCGTCCCGGTCATTACAACGGTAGCCATGCTGCATTTCTTTTACATCTGGAATGAATTGCGCCTTTCCAGCCTGTATCTGTCGATCAGCCCCGACCTGCAGCCCATTTCTTTCAAGACTGTGGCAAATAGCGCAGCCATCAATTTCACCCCCGAAGCGTTGCAAGCCAACGCTGTTTTGATCCTGATCATCCCGGTGATTGTCTTATTCGCCTGCCAGCGGCTCTTCATGAAAGACATGGTCGTTACCGGGCTGGAGAAGTAAGCCATGAGCAAATTAACCGTTCGAAACATCGTCATCCTCTGGCTGGTTTGGGCAGCGATCATCATCGGCTTCCAGGCGTTGGCAACGGCGCGCTTGCAACCGCAATGGCCCGACCGCGCGCAAGAATGGACGTTCAATTCGACCAACAAGAACGGCGCCAACTACCAAAAAGGGCATCCCTACCTGCTCGAACCGTTCATGAACAACCAGGTAGCCTTCGACTCGGAATATTACCTGAGTATTTCGATGAAGGGCTACGACGATCCCTGCGCGCCGACGCTCCTGCCAACATCGGGGATGGTGATCGTGCCTTGCACCAATAAAGGCTCGATCCCCGGCACCGGGAATACGCCCGGAACGGGGGGTGAGAAGAATCCCATTACGCTAAGTTATGCGTTCTTTCCGTTTTACCCGTTCATGATCCACCTGTTCTCCATCCCGTTGGGCCTGTTGGGGATGAATCCGATCGCTGCCGCCACGTTGGCGGGGGTCATCGTCTCGGCGCTGGGCACCTTGCTGGCCATGCTGGCGCTCTACGATCTGACCCATGAAACACTTGGCGAAGAGGGCGGGCTGCGCGCCGTGTTCTACCTGCTGATCTTCCCCACTGCCTTCTTTTTGATCCAGGTTTACACCGAGGGACTTTTTGCCGGGCTGGCGTTTGCGTGCCTGGCGATGCTCAAGCGCAAGCGCCTGGTCTACGCCGCCCTGTTGGGCATGGCCGCCACGCTGACGCGCGCCGTAGGCATTGCCCTGATCATCCCGATGGCAATTAGCTGGCTCCGCACCAACGAATGGTACGCCCTGGATATGGAATGGGGCCAGCGCCGCTCCGGCAAAGTTCCCTGGCAAGCGTTATGGAGCGGCCTGCTGGCCTTCGCCCCGGCAATTTCTTTCCTGGTCTGGAAGCTCTCTCCCCTGGGTTTCAAGTTCGATTTCATCGAAAAACTATATTTTGGGCGCGCGACCATCGATTTGGGGTACGCCGTCTTCGCCTGGGCGACCACACTCCGCGAAATGTTCCAGGGATTTATGGGAATGAATTCGCCCGGCGGCAGCCTCATCCCGGGCTTGATCCCGTTCATCAACCTGCAACACAGCGTCTATTACTTCACCGAGCTTTTCGCTATGCTGGTCGCCATCGTCGCCATCCTGCGCTGCCTGAAAACCGACCCTGAGGTGGCCTGGTTCAGCCTGGCCGTGTTCATCATCTCGTTCGGATCGGGTTCGCCGCAAAGCATGGAGCGCTACGTGCTTTGCGCCCCGGCCGTGTATATCGCCCTGGCCCGTTGGGGCAAGAACCCGGTCTTCGACCGCGCGTGGACGATCATCAGCATCCTGTTGATGGGGCTGCTGGCGATGTTGTATGCGTTCAATTATTGGGTGGCGTAAACCCGCATCAATTTCTGCGACAAGAGGCTGTCCAAAAAGGTCGTTTTTTTGGACAGCCAAAAGTGGGAGAAAAGCTCGAGTTTCTCTAGTCACTTATCTCTAAAATCCAAAGATCGACAAGAAATGGCATTAAGTGGGAAACAAAAGGGGCCGTCCGGCTTTTTGGACGGCCAGGGCGATTGCATCTAAATCCAATACTGTTTAGATAAGGCATTCCAATTCAAAGGCAGGTTTTCATTTTCTCCATAGAGAAACAGCCGCCAAAGCG
>JBARBA010000431.1:0-5679 GCA_049792555.1 Anaerolineales bacterium | reverse complement strand
GGCAAAACAATCTTACTCCAAGTCTAATGGAGGAGCCGTTCCTCAGGCGACGAAGCAATCCAGCCTAACCTGCAAACAATTAATTGCATGAAAACACGAGATTGCTTCGGGCTAACGCCCTCGCAATGACAGATATCGACGTTTTTTTTACCCCGGCAAGCAGTTACTAATTTTCGCTTTCAATTGATCTAATAGTAACGGTAAAGCTGATTCTACGCCGGGTGAAAAACTGTCGCCCAAATTGAAGTTTTCGCCTGCAACTGTAAAGAGATAAGCCACAGGATACCTGCCGTACAACAAACGGGCGCTCTCAAGCAGCGCGGCTGCATTGACATGGTGCGTAAAAGCGCCGGGAGCCGTCTGAGACGGCTCCGCGGACAAAGTTAATTTATGGCAGGTGATCTCACCAGTTGCGCCGCCGTCCGCCGCATCGACGAAGATGACGACGTCGGCCCGGCTGACCGGTTCGGCCAGTTCTGGCGTGAGTTGGCGAAGGGTCAGATATTCGGCCTCAGCGAACGATTCTTCGTCTGCCAGCCGCTCCACGGCGTAAGGGCCAATGCCATCGTCGCCGCAAAGTGGATTACCGTACCCGATCACCAGGATCATCGTTTGATTTCGTCCACCACGTCGCCGCCGGGGGCAAGCACCTGGATATGGAGCGGCATCTGCCCAACGGCGTGGGTGGAGCAGCTTAAGCAGGGATCGTACGTCCGGATCACGGCTTCGACGCGATTGAGCATTCCGTCGGTGATTTTTGTGTTGTTGATAAAGCGTTGCGCCACTTGCAGCACGCCGCGGTTCATCGCCAGGTTATTGTGTCCGGTTGCGATGATCAGATTGGCGCGCGTCATCAGACCGTTGTCATCGATTTCATAGTGGTGCATCAACGTTCCGCGCGGGGCTTCGCTCATGCCAATGCCATGATGGCGGTTCGGGGAGGCGTGAACGCGCACGTTGGTATCGAGAATATCCGGCTCGTCGAGCAGTTGTTTCATTCTTTCAAGACCGAAGAGGATCTCGATCAAGCGCGCATAGTGGTAATGGAATGAACTGTTATGATCCTGCTGGCGGAATTCGGCCAGGGCTTCATCGGCCAACGGCGTGCCGCAGCTCTTGATCATGTTCATGCGGGCCAGCGGGCCAACGCGGTACATACCCTCCGGGTAGCCCAGCGGTTTGTAATACGGGGCCTTGAGATAAGTATCCGGCAGGACGGCTTCGGCGATCACGCTTTCGTAGTCCTTGGGGGATACTTCGGCGACGAGCTTGCCGTCGTTGGCGATAAAACGAAGCTGACCATCGTACAGTTCGAGCGTGTCGTCTTCGTTTGCCAGCCCCATAAACAGGCTGGGGAAATTGGCAAAGCTGTCTATTTCGGCCTGGTACTGACCGATTGCGCCCTTGAACCAAACCAGGGTGCGCTGCGCGATAGCCAGGGCTTCGGGAAGCATGGCCTTGATCTGGTCACGCTTCTCGCTGGAAAGCGGTTCGCTGACGCCGCCGGGGACAACCCAGCCGGGGTGAATGCGTTTGCCACCCAGGATTTCGATTGTGCTTTGCCCAAACTTACGCAGGAGCACGCCATCGCGGGCCATGCCCGGGTTGGCTTGCGCCAGGCCTAAAATGTTGCGCTGCCCCGGGTCGGCGTCCATCCCCAGCAGCAGGTCGGGGGCAGAAAGGTAAAAGAAACTGAGCGCATGGGATTGGACGATCTGCGCCAGGTTCATCATCCGCCGTAAATGGACGGCCGGTCTGGGAATGGTAACGCGCATCAGCGCGTCGCAGGCCTTGGCCGAGGCCATCAAGTGGCTGACGGGGCAAATCCCACAAATGCGCGCCATCAGTGAGGGCATTTCC
Organism: Anaerolineales bacterium; assembly: GCA_049792555.1. GTDB lineage: Bacteria > Chloroflexota > Anaerolineae > Anaerolineales > Villigracilaceae > UBA5195. Next base: position 3,819 of record JBARBA010000431.1, on the reverse strand, counting down.
TGGAAAGGACGGCCTTCGCAAAATTTTTCAAAGCCGCGCACCTGCGTCACATGGAAATGTGCATCCTGCACCTTTCCTGCATCGTCCAGTTGGATCGTGATCTTGGAGTGGCCTTCTATCCGGGTTACCGGGTCAATCATAATTTGACGGCTCATAGTATCTACTTTCTGGAATCGCTGGTTTCGATACGGGCGGGAGAACACCGCCCTACTCAACCAGCTTTCGCTATTTATTATTTTCCAAAACGGGTGCGGTCATGCAAGTCGGGCGTGCGCCCGGCCAGCAGTTCGCTGAAAACGTAATAGATCGTATCAGCCGAAGGTGGGCAGCCCGGTATATACAGATCAACCTTGACGACAGCGTGTACGGGACACACGAAAGGCAGCAGCTTCGGCACAACCTGATCTGGAATGACTGGATTGGTCAGGGCTTTTTCCAGGTAAGCGCGCTGGAAGACTGCGTCCACGCCGACCAGGTTGCGCAGCGAAGGCACGTTGCCGGTGACTGCGCAGTCGCCGAGCGAGATAAGCACTTTTGTGCGAGCGCGCACCAGTTTGATCTTGTGCAAATCTTCTTCGCTGCTTACTGAGCCTTCAACCAGGGTAACGTCAACTTGCTCAGGAAAGTCTTTGTAGTCCACCAATGGGCTGTAGACCAGGTCGATAATTGGAGCCAGGGCGAGCAGGCGTTCGTCAATATCGAGGAACGACATGTGGCAGCCGGAGCAGCCATCCAACCAGATGGTCGCCAGGCGAACTTTTGGAGCGGTTACGGTTGTATCAGTCATGGCTATTTCCTGCTTTCCCGCATACTGATTAGGTAAGGTAAGAAGTCTCTATGTTTGGTCATTTCAGCGACGGCCTTGCCCTTTTGGACAAGCGCTCCGGTTGGACAAACCTGCACGCATTTGCCGCAGCTTGTGCAAGTTTCAGACGTGCCCCACGGCTGGTGCATATCGGTGATAACCTGCGCGTTTACACCGCGCCCCATCACATCCCAGGTATGAGCGCCTTCAACTTCATCGCAAACACGCACACATCTCATGCAAAGGATGCAGCGATTGGGGTCCGCCGTAAATAATTCGTGAGAAGCATCAACTTTGCGTTTGGGGTAACGATAGGCCAAATCCACATGATCAATCCCCACGACTTGAGCCATATGTTGCAGTCCGCAGTGTCCATTCGATACGCACACCGAACAGATATGGTTACCTTCTGCGAAGAGCATTTGAACAACCATCTTGCGATACTCGACCAGGCGCGGCGTGTTCGTCAGGATTTCCATGCCTTCCTGGAGCTTTGTGACACAGGCGGGCAATAATCGATTGCTGCCTTTGATTTCGACCAGACATAGGCGGCACGCGCCAATGTCACACAGGCCATCCAGGTGGCACAGCGTTGGGATTGAAATACCATTTTCGGACGCAATTTCCAGGATGGTTTCGTCGTCGCGCCCGGTCACATCACGATCGTTAATTTTGAGTGTGACTACGTTGGTTGTCATGCGGTTGTCCTTTCTGCTACGGCAATATTACAAACACCCGCCGGACAGTGTTTATCGACAATATGCGCCATATATTCTTCACGGAAGTAACGCAGCGTGCTTTGCACCGGGCTTGGCGCACCCTGGCCCAAGCCGCACAAACTCATCGACTTGACCATATCGGCTAGTTTTTCGAGCATCGCCAAATCGTCCAGCGTGGCTTCGCCGCGCGTAATCTTATCAAGCAGGTCGTACATTTCCGCCGTCCCCACACGGCAAGGGACACACTTGCCGCAAGATTCGCTCATACAAAATTCCATAAAGAATTTCGCCATGTCCACCATGCAGGTTGTTTCACCGATCACGATCATGCCGCCGGAGCCCATCATCGAGCCGAGCTTGGTCAGGGATTCGTAATCAATCGGTGTGTCAAGATATTGTTCAGGGATGCAGCCACCGCCTGGGCCGCCGGTTTGGACGGCCTTGAAGCGTTTGCCTTCAGGGAGACCGCCGCCGATCTCGTAAATGATTTCGCGCAAGGTAATACCCATCGGCACTTCGATGACACCCGTATTGTTAATCTCACCGGTCATCGAAAAGACCTTGGTGCCTTTGCTCTTGTCTTTGCCGATGGCGGCATACCAGTCGCCGCCGTTTCGAAGGATGGGCGTGACATTTGCGTAGGTCTCGACGTTGTTGATCAGGGTCGGGCAGCCCCACAGGCCATGTTCGGCAGGATAGGGCGGACGCGGGCTGGGTGTGCCGCGTTTGCCTTCAATCGAAGCGATCAGCGCCGTTTCTTCACCGCAGACATACGCCCCCGCGCCAACGCGCACTTCGAGATGGAAGCTAAATGGGTTGTCAAAGATGCGGTTACCGAGCAGGCCAAGTCTTTCGGCCTGGGTAATGGCATTTTTTAAGTGGCCGATCGCCAACGGATACTCAGCGCGCACATACAGGTAACCGCGGCTGGCGCCCACCGCATAAGCGGCAATCGCCATGCCTTCCAGCACCCGGTGCGGGTCGCTTTCCAGCACACTGCGATCCATAAACGCGCCCGGGTCGCCCTCGTCGGCGTTGCAGATGACGTATTTTTGAGGACCCTGGTTCTTGGCAACCGTCCCCCACTTGAGACCGGTCGGGTATCCGGCTCCGCCGCGTCCGCGCAAACCGCTGCGCGAAACCTGGTCGAGCACTTCGGCGGGAGACATAGTATTCAGGACTTTTTGCAGCACGCTGTAACCGCCCACCGCGATGTAATCTTCGATGCGGGTGGGATCGATCTTGCCTGAATTCTCCAGCGCAATTTTCATTTGACGGCCGAAGAACGGCTGGTCGGCGGGAACTTCCAGGCGTTCTACCGGCGCTTTGCCCAGGTTTGCCACAATCTCCGCGACATCGCTTTCGGACACTTTTTGATAGAAGGCCCCATCCGGCTCAACAGAGACGGTTGGCCCGCCAGCACACAAGCCCAGACAGCCTACGCCTTTGACCCGACATTCGCCGGTTAGTCCACGCCGTTCGATTTCTGCAGAAAGGGCATCTTTTATCTTGTCGCTATGCGCAGTTAAACAACCAGACGCTACACATACATGGATCTGGTGCTTATATTTTTTCCCCGCCTCTTTTTCATCAGATGCTATTTGGGCAAGTTTATCATTTAACATGGCTCATCCAATCCTGAGTGCGCTTCACGGCGAGATCAGGCGTCAGGTATCCAACCACCTCGTCGTCATATACGACCAGCGGAGCCGGCCCGCACGAACCGATACAGCGCTCCACATGCAGGGATACCGAGCCATCGAGAGATGTCTCGCCGGGAGTCAGTCCGAGGACTTCTTCCGCAGCCGCCAGAATTTTCCCCGCGCCTTTAATATGGCAGGCAGTGCCGGTGCAGACGACACAGGTATGGCGCGCGGGCGGCGTAAGCGTGAACAAATGGTAGAAAGTCGCCACGCCATAAACACGGCTCAAAGGGACGCGCAGATTGGCGGCGACAAAACGCAGCGCCTCCAGGTCCAAATAACCAAAAGCGCTTTGGACCGTATGCAAAGTTTCGATCAGCGCCTCGGAGGCAAAACCGTGGCGGCGCATTGTGCCTATTACAGGCTGCCAACGCTGATCTTCAGGATGTGGGACGGAAAGACTGGGTAGCATGGTCACCTTTCTGATCTTTGGGTTATCGTGGTTCACGAATCGTTCTCGCGTTTGCCATCTTTAAATACAAACTTCATTATCAACGAGGAACCCAATATTACACAGAGACATTCTCCCTCATTTATTGTGATTTTTGTCACTAAATGTAATTTTCGTCACTACCCCAGGTTAGTATTGGGG
>JBARBA010000430.1:0-2510 GCA_049792555.1 Anaerolineales bacterium | reverse complement strand
GAAAAGGAGTATGTATGAGTGGTTTAATACCTGTTGTTCTGTTCTGTTTGACGGGGGTGGTAATCCTTTTGATTCTGGTTCTGCTTTCCGGCATTCGCTTTATTCCCAACAACCGCATCGGTCTTGTGGAAAAACGCTTTGGCATGAAATCGGTGAAGTCGGGCCTGATCGCGCTAAACGGCGAAGCCGGTTACCAGCCCCAGGTGCTGCGCGGTGGCCTGCATTACCTGATGCCCATTCAGTATGTGGTGCATGTCATGCCCCTGGTAACCATTTCGCAGGCCAAAATCGGCTACATCTTTGCCCGCGACGGGAAACAACTGGAACCATCCCAGGTGTTGGCGTCCAATGATGTCGTCCAGGATTTTCAGGATGTGGCAAGCTTCCTGAAAAACGGCGGGCAGCGCGGACCACAGCGCCGCATCCTGCGCGAAGGCACCTATGCCTTCAACCTCGTCCAATTCGTGGTCATCACTGAAGAACGCATTTACTCGCTGCCCTTGAGCCGTGAAGACAACGATGTGATCATGCGTATGGCCGATGTGCTCAAGGAACGCGGCGGTTTTCGCCCGGTGGTCATCAAAGATACCGACGACACCATCGGCGTGATTACCGTTCACGACGGCCCGTCGCTGGCCCAGGGTGAAATTATCGCCCCGGTTATGGGCGACGACCCGGCCAATGCCGCGACCTACCATAACAAATTCCAGGACGCCGACCATTTCCTGGCCGCCGGCGGCATGCGCGGACGCCAGTTGCAGGTATTGGTCGAAGGCACGTATTACGTCAATCGCCTGTTTGCCACCGTCGAAATGATCCCCAAGACGGTCATCGAAGTCGGCAGCGTCGGCGTGGTGGTCTCGTATACCGGCGAAATGGGCGCCGATCTTTCAGGCAAGGATTATCGTCACGGCGAACTGGCCTCCAAAGGCAACCGCGGCGTCTGGAGCGAGCCGCTCCTGCCCGGTAAATACGCCTTCAATACGTACGCCGGGAAAGTGATTTCCGTCCCCACCACCAACTTTATCCTGAAATGGATCCGCGGCGATGTGGGCGCTCATCACTTCGATGAAAACCTGACCGAAGTCTCGTTGATTACCAAGGATGCTTTCGAGCCGTCCCTGCCGCTCTCGGTGGTGGTCCACATCGACTATCAGAAGGCCCCGCTCGTCATCCAACGTTTTGGCGATATCAAAAAGCTGGTGGAACAAACCCTCGACCCGATGGTCTCTGCCTACTTCAAGAACATCGGCCAGACGCGCACGCTCATCCAGCTTTTGCAGGAACGCAGCGCCATCCAGCAACAGGACAGCACAGAGATGAAGGACAAGTTCGAGCATTACAACCTGGAACTGGAAGAGGTGCTTATCGGTACGCCTACTTCGCCGGAGAATGATACCCAAATCGAGACCCTCCTGAACCAGTTACGCTCGCGTCAGGTGGCTACCGAACAGGTGGAGACCTACAACCAGCAGGAAAAGGCTGCCGTCAAGGAACGCGAACTGCGCGAGGCTCAGTCCCGCGCCCAGATGCAGACCAAGCTGACCGAAGCCGAGTTGAACATCAACATCCAGACCAGCCAGGGTAAAGCCGAGTACCAACGCTCCATCCAGCAGGCTGCTCAAATCCGCGCGCTGGCCGAAGCAGAATCCGAGAAAATCGCCCGGATCGGTATTGCCCAGGCTATCGCCACCGAAGAACAGGTGCGCGCCTACGGCGGACCGCAGTTCCAGGTGACACAGCAAGTGCTCAACCGCTTCTCCGAAGCCATTCAAGCCTCAGGTGTGGACGTGGTACCGAGGGTGATGGTCTCCGGCGGCGGCGCGGAAGGCGACCAGGGGAACAACACCGGCAGCGTCATGCAAGCCTTGTTGACCATGCTGCTCTCCGACCGCTTTGGCGCGCTCGACGAGCAGGCGGCTGCCAAATCTGCCCCTTCACCCGAAGTGGAAGCCCTGCGCGACGAAATCCGCAAGAGTTTGCAGAACAAGCCAGACGACAAGTCGAAAGGTGAGATGAAGAAGTAACGCGTAAAAAAACGCTCTGTAGACCTCCGGGTTCTTTATGAACCCGGAGGTCTTGTTATTGGGCGGCACAGCATTCCGATGATTTCCCGTTACCAGCCAAATACACAAAAATCCCGCGCCCTGAGCTTTTCCCGGCGCGGGATGTGCTTTAATCCTTCAGAAATTTTCACCCTTCAACCCCCAGCCTTCACCCCTTATTTTTCACCCTTCATCTTTCTCGCGCCCGCAACCACCGCAACAGCCCGACGCCAGGAATCGCGTTCCGACCCAAAGCTTTCTTTCGCAAAACGATAATCGTTTTTACGCACAAATTCACCCAGTTCCATGCGCAGCTTGCCCAAAATCTCTTGTTCGATGGAAAGCAGTAAAGCCCGTTTTTCAGGAACACGTGTATGCCTGAGCGCATGTCGAATATGGAACAGGCATAAGCCGTCAGATTTTTTTAGGGCGCTCGTCATGTCTTCGTCGTCGATGTGTTTTGCC
>JBARBA010000429.1:0-2123 GCA_049792555.1 Anaerolineales bacterium | reverse complement strand
GGACTGGCCCTGGCCGCCAGCGCGCCGCCCGACTTGATTATCCTGGATATGTCGCTGCCCGATATGGAAGGCATCGAGGTCTGCAAACGGCTGCGCGAGTGGACGACCACGCCGATCATCATCCTGTCGGTGCGCGACGGCGAGCGGGACAAAGTGGCCGCCCTCGACGCAGGCGCGGACGATTACCTGACCAAGCCCTTCGGGATCGAGGAACTGCTGGCGCGCGTTCGGGTGGGCCTGCGGCACAAGAGTCAGGCCGCAGGCGGCGCAAAAGATACGCTGGTGCGCACAGGCAGGATCGAAATCGACCTGGCGGGCTTCATCGCGCGCAAAGACAAGCTCGAAATTTCTTTGACGGCCACCGAATTCAAATTATTGGCCTACCTGGCCAGCCACGCCGGGCGCGTGCTGACGCACCAGATGATTTTGTCGAACGTCTGGGACCCGGCGGAGGCCGATAAGATCGAATACCTGCGGGTTTACATGAGTCAATTACGCAAGAAACTCGAAGAAGACCCCGATCAGCCGAAGATGCTGGTGACCGAGCCGGGCATCGGCTATCGTTTTGTGACGGAAGAATAAAGGTAACGCCTCAGCCGCAAGGCAATAGAACGCGGATGAAGCTGATTCGACGGATTCTCGCGGGTAAAACCCAAAGAATCGGCTCTCTGGGAGTTGCCATGATAAACCAGCATATCTGGCGGCATGGCGTAAGTCGGACACTTGCACCGAACGCAAGTGCGGTGTTGCCAATCCGCCTTACATCTACCCTAATTCCAAAGACTCAAAAGAGCGCGGACAAAAAGCCCGCGCTCTTTTGAGTCACACCTGCCAACTACCAGGATGACGCTAAAATCGTTTGCTCTAGACGAATGCAAAGGTCAGAAAAACGTTTTTCCACTTCAGATGCGATGTTTAATTCGGGGTTGACGCGTAAATCGCTCCACAGTTGTTCGATCGCGGATACGAGACGCGCTTCCACCCCTCTCCAACGGTATCCGCTATGGAAACAGCGCCCATTTTGCAGGCTTTTCCGAATGGCCGGATAACAGGGCATCTTTGCTAAAAGCGATTTATCAAGCGCATCCAGGCGCGCAGGAGGATAGGGCGGATAGAGTTGACCCAATCGCTGCCAGGATTCCAGGCTGGTCAGGTGTTGGATCAATTTCAGCGAATCCTGGTAATCGGAAGAATGCCGCCAGATTGCCAGGGCAGAACCGCCAATATACGGGGCTTGCATCAGCATCGCCAGGCCAATGTTCTCTTTCACTTCAGGAGCGACATAATTCGCTGTGTTTATGACCACTTCGAGATAAGCGCGCTCCGGCAGGATGGCGGCGGCTGTTTTGCCCGCAAAAAAATCCTCGAAGACTTGAACTTCCGTCAGGCCGGCCACTTCAAGCGAGATGAATTTGTTCATGCCAAAATAAGCTTCCAACCCGGCGCGGCTTTTGGGTTCCATGAGCATCATGCGGCGGCCGTCATCGCTGCGCAGGTTGCCGCCAGCGCCCCACACCCAGCAAGCTACATCGTGACTGAGCCGGGTGTGGGTTTCGGCGGTGGTAAGCCCCAACGGGGATGGGTGCCCGGCAGCTTGAAGGCGACTGAGCGTCTCGGAAAAATGGCCCGAATCCGCAAAGGCCGTCGCCTCATCCACCCCCGCTTTTTGCAGCCAGTCCCGACGGTAGAGCACCACGCGCAAATCCAACGTCCACGGAATGCCGAACAGGAGATTCTCGCCTTCGACTTTGCAAGCCTGCCAGAGCGCCGGCGGAAAGTCGCTTTCACCTCCCAAGAGGGCCGTTTCTCCCATGGCAAGCGGGCGCAGCGCATCCATGGTATGGAAACTGCCCAGCCAGGTTGTGCCAACTTCTGAGACATCGGGGCCGCGGGAATTTAAACCAAACTGCACCAGGCGATTCCAGGAATCATTCCAATCCATGTGCAGCCGCTTTACGTTGACCATGTGACGTTTTGTAAAGGGTTCGAAAAAACGGTCTCCCAGCCCCGAGGAGTCGGTATTGTACATCGTTGAAAACTCAATTTCTTTCATTTTTGCCTCGACCACAGTTGTCAATGCGTTACGAAAAAGCGGCGACAACAGGCCACACCCGCCTCAGGAA
>JBARBA010000428.1:0-14026 GCA_049792555.1 Anaerolineales bacterium | reverse complement strand
CTTAAGGTTTTATACCCTGACGGGCATTCGTCCGCGAAAATACCCTGTGGGCACGATGTCAGATCAATCCGCCGAATACCCTGGCGGGCACTCGTCCGCGTTCTATTTCTTGGTGGTGAGCAGTTACCAAAAATCTGTAGATGCGACTTGTTTGATAGCTTTGCCAAAACGGCAAAGCTATTTTTTATACCTTGTTGTTTTCCCCATCAGGCTGCCAGGTTGGTTCCGCAATTGGCGCAGAGCTTGACCGTCCCCAAATAGGTGAAGCCGCATTTCGAGCACTTCACTTGCGCGCCTGCGGTGGCGGCTTCGACAACCCGGTTGGCGGCTTCTTGCGCCATGCCGGCAGCGATCAATTTTTGTTGGGCCATGTGCAAGGGCAGGCCGGTTTCCAGTTCGCTGCGCACGGCGCGCAATAATTTCTCGGCGGGGGAGGGCGGTTTGTAAGCCAGCACTTCGGGTTTGTAGGCCTGCTGGCAGGTCTGGCAGACGATGTATTCGCCCAGGTTTTCGAACTGGAAAAGCGGGATGAAATACAGGGTGAAGTATTTGCCGGCGCGTTTGCGCTTGTAGGCGCGCGTCGCGTCGCATTTTGGACAGTGGAACTGCCCGGAGGAGAGTTCGATCTCGCGCCTGCGGGAACCGAAAATAATCATGGCTGCCTGCCTTTCTACTGCCGGATTTCTGATTGTGGGAAAGAGCAAAATCTATCCACAGATTACGCAGATGACGCAGATAAACCGAACAAAATCTGTGAAATCTGCGGAGAAACTCTGTCGGAAACGGAAGGGCCAAAACACTGTTACGGTTTTGCCCATTCCTGCAAAAAGGCCGTGAATTTTTGCAGGTTGTATGATTTGCCTTCTTCCAGTTCGGACGTGTCTTGTGAATGCAAAAAGCTGCCGTCGCCAGTCAGGATGAAGATGTGTGGGTAGCCGGGAATGGCCGGATAGCGGGAAAGGAAAGCCTGGTTGTCGTTTTCCTGGCTGTAGTTTACTTTGACCAGGACGTAGTGGGTTTCGCGCAGCTTGAGCAGGTCGGGGTGGGCCGTGTAGAAATCGTCCATGATGCGGCACCAGATGCACCAGTCGCCGCCGACTTCGAGGAGGATTCTTTTGTTTTCTTCCCGGGCTACGACCACCGCCTTTTGCAAATCCTGGGCCGGGTCGCTGGATGGGTTGTAGGCGTTGGGGTCGGACGGGGGCGCTGCCGGGGTTGATGCGCTTGGGCGTGAGAATGCGGCGCAGGCCAGCAGGGGGAGGGTCAGGCAAAAAATGGCGAGGATTGGTTTGATGATGCGTTTCATGGTGTTTGCTCCCGGGACGGTGAAGGATGAAGGATGAAGGATGAAAGATGAAGGATGAAGGATGAAGGATGAAAGATGAAGGATGAAAGATGAAGGATGAAAGGTGGGTGGACGAGACGGGTGAGGTGAGCCAACGAGACGGGTGAGGTAAGCCAACAAGACAGGTGAGGTTAGTCAACGTAACAGGGAGACGTGAGCCAACGTCACAGGGAGACGTGAGCTAACGTCACAGGGAGACGTGGGCCAACCTCACGTGTGAGATGAGCCAACCTCACAGGGAGACGTGAGCCAACCTCACGTGTGAGGTGAGCCAACGTCACAGGGAGACGTGAGCCAACCTCTCGTGTGAGGTGGGCCAGCCTCACGTGTGAGATGAGCCAACCTCACGTGTGACGTGGGCCAACCTCACGTGTGAGGTAAGCCAGCCTCACGTGTGAGGTGGGCGGACAGACCCGGCTTCCCATCGTTACAAAAGGTGACTGTCACTGGGCGGAAAAGTGACCGGAATGACCTGGAAACCGGGCCGCCCAGTGACAGTCACCTGGCTCAGGCCAACCGCTCGATCAAAAAGAGCACTTCCGCCGCATCGGCATAATAGAGCGCAGGATCATCTGCCAATGCCTTATCACGAGCGCCGTTAAGGATGGCGATCATTGCCTGCATGATTGCTTTGAGAGAGTCATCTGCGTCAGGATCACCGGCAAGTTGCTTGAAAAGTGCTTCGATTTCGTCAACCTTTTGTTGCGCAAGCAGCCCAACAACTTGTTCCACCAAACCAGCATTACCGCCCATCGACGCATACCCACCCTGCCGGCGGTAGGCCAGGTAGGCATCCCTGGCCCGGACCCAGGCGGCGCGGGCAGCGGCGTGGTTTCCGACTGCGGTTTCGATGACACACAAAATATTGAAGGATGTCCATGGCCTAGCTGCATGACCAATTTGGCTTTTACACTCGATCGCCCGCATGATCTCCGTCCGGGCTTCGTCGTAGCGTTTGAGTTTGCGCAGGGTATCGGCGATATTACTACGGGTAACCCCTTCATAACGTAAATCACCCGTTTCAACATGAATATCTGCCGCCTGCCGGTAAAATGCCACCGCTTCTTCCGGACGATTCAAATGGTAATTATAAAAATACCCCAACTGGCCCAAACTACTTGCCTGCCCAGACCGATCATTATTTTGGGTCTTGATCCCCAGCGAGCGGCGGTAGGCGGCTTCTGCCAGTTCGTACTCTCCCGCATCCTGGTGTACTATCCCGATCTGGTGCCAGATACCGGCAACGGATTTCGGTTCATTCTGCTCTTCAAAAAGTGTACGCGCTTCTACAAGGCTTGATAACGCATCGGCGTACTTGCCCTGCATGCGCAACACATCCGCTCGATTCCACTTCCCCACAGCCACATCTCGGAGTCTCTCTGCTTTTTCGTCTCGTTCGATGGCTTCCTGATATTTTTCAGCCGCGTCATCCAGCCGCCCCAGGGCTGTCAGGCAGTCAGCCTGTTCGGCCAGGGCAACCGAAGCCATATGCTCGCCTCGCTCTCCCAGGGCTTCAAAAAGCCGCAGGGTTTCATTATACAGTTCCAGAGCAGTTGCTGCCTGACCAGCGGCTGCCAAAACTTGTGCAAGAGAATTATGTGCCAGCGCCAAATCGTGATCAGCGCCCGGATAGGCTTTGGGACCGACCGCTTTGGCTTTTTCGAGCAGCGCCTGCGCTTTTTCATAGGCAGGCTGGAGTTGCCCGGCGTCCAGCAGACGCTCGATCAGCAGGCGCTCATTTTCAAAGCGCGAATGCCCCCATTCTGGGATCAGGGACGCAGATTCTTCGCGCAGCTTGACCGCCAGCGCCATTGCCTGGGGACGGTTCAGGGGAGCCAGGAGTTGCTCAATGGATCCGGCAATCTCGCCGACCATTTCGGCCGTCGCAGGGTCTCCTTTGAGCAGCCCTGCCAGCCAACCCAACAGCGCCAGCAGGTTGGGGAGTTCGAGCAGGGTCAGGTTGAGCGCCATTGTGCTGTCTTTAAAGAGTTGCTCATAAAGAAAATTGGCCAGTTGGCGCATGGCTTCTGCCCAGGCGGCTTCCAGTGGGGCCAGCGCTGCTGGCTTTCGCGCCAGTTTCAAATAGGCGGGCAGGGCGGGGTCGAGGCGCAGGTAGTTGTAATCCTGTATTTCGGCCATGCCGGTTCCGATCAGCATTTGGGCGATGGGGCCGATGCTGTCATTATCAACGCCCATCACAGCCGCCATAATTGCCAAATGCCCGCCGCCGTGAAAAACGGCCAGCTTATTGACTTGTTCACGCATCTCAGCGGGCAGGCGGCGCAGGGAGAGTTCCACGCTGGCGTAAAGGGAGTTCTCACGGTCGCCCGGGTTTTGGGCTTCGAGTTTGGCCATCAACCCGGCCAGGTCTTGCGCCGCAGCGCGCACGCCGCCTTCGGCCACTTCACGGGCCAGCAGCACCAGCGCGCGCGGGTGGCAATCGACGGCCTCCACCAGTTCTTCGATCTCCTGGGGGGTGCGGGCGTCGTCGCTGACGGGGGGCTGCCAGCCGTGCCCGGCCATGACCTTTTCAACCAGCGCAATGGCTTCGTCTTTGTGCAGGCGTCCCAATTCGACGATGTTTTTCGCATGGTCAAAGGGCGCTGGCAATACTTCGCGGCTGGTGAAGAGCAGGCGGGTCTTTTTTGAAGCATCCAGCAGTTTTGTGCAGAGGGCCAGCAGCCCGGTCACGTCGGCGGCCCCGGCGGGGTTTTTGCCTTCGTGATCGGGCAGCACGCTTTCCATGTTGTCGAGCAGGATCAGGGTCGCCTGGTCGCGCAGGGCGCGCTCCACCGGCTGGAGGGCGGCATCCAGGTCGTTCCCGTATTGGGCAACGGTGTATTGGGGCAGCAGTTGGCGTCCGATGGCGTCCAGCACACCTTTGACGTCCTGCACGTTTTGGGGTTCGACGCTGACGAAGGCCGCGCGCGCGAAGCGCCCCGAGCGCGCGAGCCAGCGCGCCAATTCGGCGGCCAGGGCGGTCTTGCCCAGCCCGCCGCCCCCGCGGATGACGGCGTAATTTTCCAGTTCCAGCAGGCGCTCCAGGTGCAGCAACATGCGGCTGCGTCCCACAAAGGTATGGTCGGGCGGCGCGGGCAGCTTTCCCAATTGCAGTCCGCGCCGCTTGGCGGCCAGGCGCGCGGCGGCTTCGCCCGGCTTGACGGTGAAGAGCTGCGGGTCGTCCTTTTCCTGGTACAGCACGGGCACAAACCAGTCCTGCAAGTCCAGCCTGCCTGCGCCCATGATCTTGAAGCGGTACGGGTCATCGTACAGGGCGATTTGCCCGGCCAGCATGGCGTCGCCCACGCGCTTTCCTCCTGCGAGTGCCCTGTAAAACGGCTCCACGAAGCGCCGGGCGGTCTCCACCAGCACGCTGTGGCTCATGGCCACCACCGAGCCGACGCCTTCTTCGAGCAATTTGGCCGCCACCGAGGCTTTGGGGTCGGCCGTGGCCTGCGCCGTCTGGCAGGCGTCCAGGTAGATCAACGGCACGCCAAAGGCGCGCAGTTCGGCGGCCAGTTCGTCGGCATGCACCAGCTTAAGCCGGCGCTGCCCCGGCTTTTGGGCGTCCTGTGGGTCTTCGAAACACAGCGCGCCCAGCCCCACGCGGCGGTCGTAGACGCCATGCCCGTCGAAGTGGACGATCTCGTAGGGGTTATGCTCGGCGCGCGCTTTTTTGAGCGCCTCTTTCAGGGCGGGGAAGGTGGGCGGATGCAGGAAATCGACCTGCACCAGTTCTTCGCCCAGGTTTTCGACGGCCTGCACGAGCGGCAGGGCGCTGCTGCGATGGTCGAGGTAGCCTACGGCGTTCCCCTGCGCGTCGACTTCGGGGCGCGGACTGAGCAGCAGCACCCGGATGGGGAGCGCGGCTTGCACCCGGACGGTTTGCTTGCGATGCGGCAGGCGGCGGCGCACCCGCACGCCGTTGGCCCCCTGCGAGAGATAGCCGGTATCATCGCGCATGATCTCCCAGGGCAGCGAGAGCAGGTCGCTGGCGGCTTCGCGCACCAGGGCGCTTTGCGCTTCGTCCGTGCCTTCGGGCGGTTCGGGGTCGACCAGCACCGAGAAACGGCGGCTGCCGCTGGCGCGCTTCCAGGCTTCGAGCGGCTCACGGGTGGATTCCCCGCCCAGCGCGGCGACGTAGAGCGCCTGTCCCCATTTGGGTAAATCTTTTTCGGTCTGCTCGGCTATGCTCTTGAAAACGCCGCTGGGCCACTGGTAGTATTTTTCGATGTACCAGCGGATAGCGTCCAACTCGACAGGCCCCAGCGGGGCGGTGAATTGATAGCGCCGGCTGGTAATCGCAGGGCTGTTGTCGGCGGGGTTGTAGGTCAACACGGCGTGCGCCGTCGCCCGGCGGAGGCCGTCTTTTTCGACGATGATGGGGTCGGTCAATTCGAGGATGAGTTCTTCGACGGGTTCGGCGGTGACCGCTTCCTTGCGCTGCCAATCATCCGGCAATTCCTTCCCCAGCGCGGCGAAAATATCCGGCATCTTCTCATCCAGGTCGGGGCCATCTGCCCCTTTTTCCAAAAAGATATGCAGCGGTTCTTTGGGGAAGAAAGGCTTCAATAACCCCGCAGGCACACCCGGCATAATTAACGAAATGACTTTATAGCCATCCGCTTTACGTTCTTTGGCAACCTTATGCGCCAGTTTCAACTCTTTTTGCACCCACGCTGAACTGAGAGCCTCGATGCTCAACAAGATCATAAAAGAACCGGCAGTTTTTATCTTATCGGTCAGGGTTTCATCGAGCACATCCCCGCCCGTCAACTCACGAGAATCCACCCAGATAACAAATCTCCCCAATTCAAGGACTTCACGCAAGCGCTTGACCACGTCATCATTTTTAGTAGCGTGCGAGATAAAAACAGGCTGTCCCATTGAATTACCTCCTTGATCCCCGCCAACGGACGGGCGCTGTGTTGTGTCAATTAGTTCTACTCAGGCCAAGACCCTAAAGGTCTTCTTTGCAATCTAAAATGCTTTCCAAATATGGATTTCCTGCAAATCCCAGACTTTGTTTTGCAGAAAAGACCTTTAGGGTCTGTGTTTGCAAGGGAGGCTGAGTAACGTCAATTATATAATACCCGTGACGGGCGCTTCGGCTGGGTTTTACCCTACGGGCACGATGCCGACAGGCTCAACCTGACAACGCTGCACGGACGGCGGATCAGGCTACCCAGAAATTGAAAGCAAACAGCATTGCCAGCAGGCCCATCAGCAACAGGCTGGCGAGCGTCCAGGCGCGGTCAAAGACCGGGTTTTTGCCCCAACGCGCCAGCGTAATGAACAATGCCGGAGCGGCCAACAGATAACGGTCTATGCCAGGAGGCCCGGAGACCAATGGGATCATGAACGTAGCCAGGCTGAACCAGGCCACTTCGGGGTCGGTCTTCAGGCAGCGCAGGATGGCGATGAAACCGATTGCCATGCAGGAAAATTCGATAAAGTAATTGGCGCTGAACTGCGGGGAGATCATCTCCGCATTAAAAGAATAAGGCAAATGGAAGAACCCTGCGATCATTTTGTTGAATACGGCTGTCCAAAGGTCAAAGCCCTTTGCAATGTCCAGGGGGGGGCGTCCCAAGAAATTGGTCTCGACATAATCGAAGGCAGCGCCGTAATATGAAAACTTCCAGACCAGGTAAACGAGCAGCGGCGTGACGGCCAGCAGCGTGTGCCAGATGAGACGCCGGGGCTGCCGCTTGAAGTCTTGATCCAGCGCGCGCCATTTGTGGTTACGAAGCCAGGTAATTGCCATCGGGATGACCAGCGCCACGCCCACCGGGCGCGTGAGCGTGGCTGCCAAAGCCAGCAGGGCCGCATAAACCAGGTGCTGGCGCTTGAGCATCGCCAGGCAGGTAAATGCCAGTCCGACGAACAGCCCCTCCGTGTAGACCTGCACAAAATAGAAACTGGTCGGGAAGATCAACAGGTAGAAGACAGCCCGCATGGCCCCGTCTTCGCCGAGCGCCTCGCGGGTCAGGTCATACAAGGCCAGCATGGCGGCCAGGATGCCCAGCGCGGAGACAAGCACCGCGGCCAGCGTGGCTGTGGCAATCGGGTTGAGTCCCAGCAGGCTGAACGGAATGGCAAACAGGTGGATCAAGATGGGATAAAACGGGAAAAAGGCGTAGCTGACAGGCATCGTCATCCCGCCGGCTTTGGCGTCTGTGCAGGGCACACCCGACCCTTGTGTGCCCGGGGCGATGTGCATCATACAGGGGTTGCCATACCCGCCAATCGATATCCCCAGGTAAAATTCCGAGTCTATCCACACCTGGTTGTTCATGAACGGGTCGAGCAGGTAGGGATGGCCTTGCTGGTAGAAATTAACGTCTGTGGGATCCCCCGGAAACCACATCATCATATCCGGCCGCTGCGGCTGGAAGCGGGCCGTGGCCAGCGCCTGGAACCCGACCACGATCAGCGCCCAGGCCAGCCAGAGCAGCGCGATGTTGCGCATCCCTGACCAGGGGGCCTTCGGCTGAGGGGGCGACATCCCTTCTTTTGGACTCAGGGCGGGTGTGTGCGCAGGGGATGCTTTCTTTTTCGTCATGGGTTATTGCTCCGTGCAGGTAATCATCCGATCTTGCATAAAGAAGCGCCGGAAGACCAGTGAGACGAAGACGGCGCTGCTGAAAAAGTATAGCATAATTTCCATCATCCATAAGCGCGCGGCTGGCCTCTGCGGGGGTGGATGGTTGTGTGAGCTTTTGCTTCGGATTATGGCTCTTTGGGATTTCGCGTGGATGCGCCGTATAGGGCGGTACTCCGATTGTCTTTGTCACTCAAACCTTAACGCGAATGTCGCGAATGGGGCGAATTTAACGAATAAAATATATTCGCGCTATTCGTTTATTCGTAGAATTCGCGTTAAAACCGGTTTGGTTGGCAAAATGAACCGTTTTTCTCACCAATTTTGCCTCCCCCATACATGGGGAAAACCACGCAAGCTACCAAAGATTCCGAATTATTAAACGCAAAACGACGGGACTGAAACCGGCCCGTCGTTTTGCGTTCGGCCAGGGCAGGCAGCGCTTTGCGCCGGCGGCGGGTCAGGCCACCCAGAAGTTGAAAGCAAACAGCATTGCCAGCAGGCCCATCAGCAGCAGGCTGGCGATTGTCCAGGCGCGGTCGAAGACCGGGTTTTTGCCCCAACGCGCCAGCGTAATGAACACTGCCGGAGCGCCCAGTATATAGCGGTGGATGCCTCCCGCCGGCCCGGAGCCCCATGAAATCAGGAAGACTGCCAGGCTGAACCAGGCCACTTCGGGGTCGGTCTTCAAGCAGCGCAGGATGGCGATCAGTCCCACGAATAAGCCGAAGAACTCGGTAAAGTAGTAGGCGCTGTGCGCCGGGGTTACATAGAAACCCCATGCGCTCGGAACGTTTATGTTGAAAATTCCAACGATCATTTCACAAAATGCTTGCCCCCAGGTCCAGAAGGAGTATCCCAGGTCCAGGAAGACTCGCCCGAAGTAATTGGTTTCAGCATAATCGAACATCATGCCAAAGTACGAAAGCCTCCAGATCAGGAACGTGATCAGCGGGGCGAAAGCCAACAGCGCGCGCCAAACAGGCTTCAAAGGAGGCCGCTTGAACTGTAGCTGGCCCCATTCCATATCGAGCGCCATCCACTCGCCGGTGCGGATCCAGGTAATTGCCATTGGGATGATCAGCGCCACGCCCACCGCGCGCGTCAACGTAGCTGCCGCACCCAGCAGGGCTGCATAGACCAAGTGTTTGCGTTTGAGCATGGCCAGGCAGCCAAAGGCCAGGCCCACGAACAGCCCCTCCGTGTAGACTTGCGCCAGGAAGAACCCGGTCGGGAAGATCAGCAGGTAGAATGCCGCGCGCATCCCGCCGTCTTCGCCCAGGGCTTCGTAGGTCAGGTCATAGAGCGCCAGCATGGCCGCCAGCGCTCCCAACGCGGAGACAATCACCCCCGCCAGCGTGGCGGTAGCGATCGCATTAAGCTTCAGCAGGCTAAGTGGAATGGCAAACAGGCGCATCATGATAGGATAAAACGGAAAATAGGCATAGCTGAGACGTATTGGCTGCGCGCCTGCATGGGTGGTTGTGTCCGTGCAGGGCACGACCGCCCCTTGTAGGAAGGGATACGTGACGGATATACAAGGATCCTCGTATCCGCCGATCGATATCCCGATGTAAGGCTCCGAGTCCCACGACACCTGGTTGTTCATGAACGGGTCGAGCAGGTAAGGGCGACCCTTCTGGTATGTGCCCGGCGCTGTATAATCCTTCAGCCACGGATTCGCCGTATCCGGCCACTGCGGCTGCAGGCGGGCCGCGGCCAGCGCCTGGAACCCGATCACGATCAACACCCAGGCCAGCCAGAGTAAGACGATGTTACGAAACGATTTCGTCAATTTTTTCATCGGTTATTTTTCCTGGCCGGTGACGACCATATCTTGCATGAAGAAGCGTTGAAAGATGAACAGCACGGCCGCCGGCACAATCAGCAGCAGCAAGGCGCTGGCTTGCAGCGTGGCCTCCTGCGATACTCCTGGCAACGTAGGAGCAGATTGCAGTTTGAACGAGATTGTCTGCAAGGCCGGTGACGTACCCAAATACAGGCTGGCATGGCGTATTTCATTCCAAATGTAAAAGAAATGCAGCATGGCTACCGTGGCGATGACCGGGATGCTTTGCGGCAGGATGACCCAGATCAATATTCGCAGCGGCCCGGCGCCATCCAGCATGGCGGCCTCGTCCAGGTCGCGTGGGATGCTCCTGAAGTTCTGGCGCAGCAGGAAGACAAGGATGGCGCTGCTGAAAAAATGCGGCGCGATCAACGGCAGCCAGACCCAGGGGATGGAAAATGGCAACTGCCAGGACGCCGCCGCGTCGGTCAGCCAGTTGATAAGGTGTGTAAATGTCAGGTAAGTTGGGATGAGTGTGGCGATGTCCGGGATCAGGATCGTGCTAATTAACAGGAAGAACAGCCACTTGCCACCCGGAATGCGGAAGCGCGAAAAGCCATAGGCCACCGCAATCGAAGACAGCAGCACACCGATCTCGCTGATTGCGGCGATGAGCAGCGTATTGATCATTACGAGGGGAATATTCGCTGCGCTCCACAAACCGGTAAAGACCTCGAACGAAGCGTTAAATTTGTATATTTTTTTCAACGCGCGCCAGTTGCCATCCCAATGGATCAGTCCTGCGCCCGGGTTCTGCGGATCGATGAATTCTGCGTAGGTGCGGCGCGGCGTGATCAGCGCCCATTCCTTCATTTCGCCTGCGATTGGCACCCCCATCACCGAATAATCGACACCTTTGTAGTTGTATTGTGGGTTGACGGCCGGATAAAGCGGGGCCTGGATATCTTCCAATTGTTTCCCGATTTTGACGGAGGTGACAAACATATATAGCAATGGCGATAAATAAGCAGCCACCAGCGCGAACACCACCAGGTTCAAAATAGCCGACCCGGTGAACTGCCATAATTGCCTGCTAAGTGTCGACTGGCTGCGCTTCTCCCGCAAGGGCGTCGGGCTTCGCCGTGAGCGCTCAGCCGAACGGACGATGTTACGCTTAAAAAGCTTCATGTTCACCCTCCTCGGGGAAATAGACCCAGCGTTGCGCCGTTCGAAAAAGAATGACCGTGATTGTCATTGTCATCACAAACATCACCCAGGTCAGCGCCGAGGCATAGCCGATATTGAGGCTTGTGTACACCATTGCGCCGATATAGTTTTCCATCGGAGAGAGGCCGCCGCGGTCAAGCAGCACCGAACCGCCAAAGGCGCTTGTCAAGTTGATTACCAGGCTGAAGAAAATGGCCGGGGAAATGATGGGCAGGGTGATTTTGAGCAGGCGCGTCAACGGGCCGGCGCCATCCACCCGCGCGGCCTCGTGCAACTCCTTGGGGATGCCTTGCATGGCCCCCACCATAATCAGGAAACCCGGGCCGATGCTCCACAACGACATCAAGACCAGCAGGAAAGGGCCAGCGCTCGCTCCCTGGGCCATCGGCGGCAGCCCGAGCGGCTGCATGATCAAGATGTTAATCCAGCCTGTTCGCTCGTTTGTCAATCCATCGTAAATGAAAAAGATGGCCACGGCAGAGATGATGCTGGGCATGAAAATCATCGGGCGCAAAAAGCTCTTTCCGCGCAGGCGCGCGCTGGAAAAGACGGCTGCCAGGGCCAGCGCTGCCAGCAACCCCAGCGGCACCATCAGCAGAAAATACCACAGCGACCCGACCAGGGAGGACCAGGCGTCGAGATCGGTTACGAACCGCAGATAGTTTTCCAGGCCAACAAAATGGATGTCGTTCGGCGTCAGCATTTTGAAATCGGTTAACGAATACCAGAGCGCCGTCAAGATCGGGAGGACTTTCAGCAGGATGTAGCCCACGATCCAGGGGGAGAGGAACAAAAGGCCGATGCTGGCCTCGCGGCGGCGCGCTCCCGCGTTGGGATGGGGCGCTTTGGGTTTGGGCGGCGCGGTTGCGTGGGATAAAATTTCGGTCATGGTTGTGGCATCTCCTTTTGACTGTGGCGGTTTTGGCGTGCTGTGACATTTTGGGGGCGGGCGTATGTGAAATTCCACCCACAATACAATTGTACCTGACGTGACCGAGTCTGGCCCGGTATTTGCGCCGAATTTCACAGGGTTTTCAAAAGCCATGAATCAAACATGGATGGCGCATCCTGCCATCCATGTCTCTCGTCCATACCTTTCTTTATTTGCTGTTCACGTATCGTCTCAATAATCGGTGGTTGAGTAGGCGGCGGTGCTATCCCGCCGCCGTACCGAAACCACCTTATAACAACAATTTTCCCGAAATATTGAGAAGATACCTGTTCACGCCACCCAGAAATTGAAAGCAAACAACATCGCCAACAGGCTCATCAGCAGCAGGCTGACCAGCGTCCAGGCGCGGTCGAAGATCGGGTTGTTCACGGGTCATTTCTCCATTCCGGTCACAGCCACATCCTGCATAAAGAAGCGCTGGAAGGTCAGCAAGACGAGTACAGGCACGACCATCAGGATCAGGGCTCCGGCTTGACTCGCTGGCTCGGGATTGACGCCGGGTGCCACATAAGGAAGTCCTACACCAGTCGAGATCGGCCAAAAGTTTGTGTTGAATCCCCCGTACAGGCTGGAAATGCGCACCTCATTCCAGATGTAAAAGAACTGCAGCATGGCCACCGTCGCGACCACCGGGATGCTTTGCGGCAGGATGATCTGGGTCAGGATGCGTAGCGGCCCGGCGCCGTCCAGCATGGCCGCCTCGTCCAGGTCGCGCGGGATGCTCAAGAAGTTCTGGCGCAGCAGGAAGACGAAGACGGCGCTGCTGAAAAAATGCGGTGCGATCAGCGGCAGCCAGCCCCAGGGGATTGAGGGGGTGTAGAAGGGCTGGTGAGGCAACCACAGATAAAGAAGATTGTAATAGGTCATATAGGTTGGGAGCAGCGTGATGCTGTCGGGGATCAGGATGGTGGCGATCAACAGGAAAAACAGCCATTTGCCCCCCGGAATGCGGAAACGTGAGAAACCATAGGCCACCGCAATCGAGCTCGCCAGCACAGTGATCTCGGTAATCACGGCCACGATCAGCGTATTTAACATTCCCCGTAGGAGGTCGGCTGGTTGCCACTTGGTAAAAGCCTCGAACGTCAGGCTAAAGACGAATACCTTTTTGAGCTTGCCCCAGTACCCGTCCCAATGGATCAGCCCTTTTTCGGGATGCTGCGGGTCGATGAATTCCGAGTAGGTGCGATGTACCTTGACCATCGCCCATTGCTTTACGCCGTCTGCCGTGTGTACCTGCATCACCGGATAATCCACACCCTGATAGTGAACCTTCGGGTTGGCAGCCGGGTACAACGGAGCATTCGATCCGGCTGACATTTGCTCCGGCACTTTGACGGAGGTGACAAACATATAAGCCAGCGGCGACAAATAGGCGGCCAGCAGGGTAAAGATCACCAGGTTCAGGATGGCCGACCCGGTGAAGCGCCACAGGCGCAGCGTCAACACCGACTCGCCCAGGTTTTTTGGCGCTTAAAAAGTTTCATGCCTGCCTTCCTCCGGGAAATAGACCCAGCGCCGCGCCGATCGGAAAAGGAGGATCGTGATCGTCATCGTCACGGCAAACATCACCCAGGCCAGCGCCGAGGCATAGCCCATTTTCGAGTACTCGAACATAACCAGGTTGATGTAACCTTCCATTGGAGAGAGACTCTCTGAGAACACGTAGCCGCGGTCGAGCAGCATCGAACCGCCGAAGGCGCTCGTCAGGTTGATCACCAGGCTGAAGAAGATCGCCGGAGAAATCATCGGGAACGTGACGTTGAGAAAACGCATCAACGGCCCGGCGCCGTCCACGCGCGCCGCATCGTACAGGTCTTTGGGGACGCTTAACATGGCTCCATACATGATCAGGAAACCCGGGCCGATGCTCCAGAGCGCCATAATCGTCGTCAGGTAAGGGATGCCTCCATACCCCGGGACGATTGGCGGCAGCCCCAACGGCGTCAGCACCAGACGGTCGAGCCAGCCGGAACCCGGGCTGATAAACCCAACCCAGACCGAATAAATGGCTGCCGCAGAGATAATGCTGGGCAGGAAGATCAGCAGACGCCAAACAGGCTTTAGGATCACGCGTTTGCTGGAAAGCACGGCCGCCAGGCCCAGGGC
>JBARBA010000427.1:0-9817 GCA_049792555.1 Anaerolineales bacterium | reverse complement strand
GCTGCGATCTGTTCGTCGCTGGCAACGTCGCATTCCTCGACGAATTGAATCCCCAACTGTTCGGCCAGCGGACGCACGCGGCTTTCCAGCATTTCTCCCGCGTAACTCAGGCCAATGTTCGCGCCCTGTTCGTGGAAAGCTTTCGTAATGCCCCAGGCAATGGACTTGTCGTTGGCAAGCCCGAAGATCAAAGCTGTCTTACCGGATAATAGTCCCATTCACACCTACCTTTCAAGTCAAACACACGGGTAAAGTAATTAAAAGATAGAACCCGACAGGTTTCCAAAGTTTCTTTTACCGATAAAAGTATTTGGTAAAACCTGTCGAGTCTATAGAGTTTTGAATAAGGCAGTGCTAAAAAGTTGCTGTCAGAATGCTGTTACGCGCCTGCAACGGCAGGGCATCCGCCGTCAGGATGGCCTGACCGGCAGCCTGGATATGCGGCAGGTGTTCGGCGAGGTAAACCTGCGCCAGGTTGCGCTTGCGCTCGGAAGCGTGGGCATCCTGGAGCAGCAGCCAGCTATTGACGATGTAGACGGCCATGTCCACCAGGTTCGAAGCGTAGTAATCGATCATGTCGCGTTCTTTTTCTTTCAACGCGTCTGTGGCGCGCTTGAACAGGCCGGTCGCTTCCACAAGTTGGCTCTTCGCCGCAGCCAGTTCCGGCCCGTAGTCGGCGGCAGCCCACTCATCGAGCAGCGGGTCGATGGAGTGCCCAAGCAGCTTGCTCATGGCGGCCACGATTTGAAGCTGGCTGGTGCCTTCGTAGATATTGGTCACGCGCATGTCGCGCACGTGGCGTTCGACGTTGAATTCCCGCATATAGCCCACCCCGCCGTGGATTTGCATGGCCAGGTAACAGACGCGGTTGCCCATCTCGCTGGCATAGTATTTCGTCAGCGGCGTCAGCGAATCGGCCAGGCTGGCGGCCTGTTTCTGCTTTTCGCGGATGGCCGGGTCGGGGGTGGCGCTTTCACCCGCCAGGTGTTCGTAAGCTTTCAGGCGGTCCACCCAAGTGCCTGTCAGGGAGAGCAAGGCGCGCGTGGCCTCGATCTCGCCGCGCATTGAAAGCAGCAGGCGCGCGACGGCAGGCAGGTCGCCGATGGAACGGTTGAATTGTTTGCGTTCCTGGGCATACCGGTAGGCTTCACGATAGGCGGCTTCGGCGATGCCCAACGCTTGCGCGCCCACCGCCAGCCGGGCGCCGTTCATCAGGGCCATCGCGTAGCGCATCAAACCATAACGGCGCTTGCCGACCAGTTCCGCCGGGGTGTGGTTGTACTGGATTTCGCAGGTGGGCGAGCTATGGATGCCCAGCTTGTGCTCGATGCGCCGGATCGTGACGGTTTCGTCGCGCTCGATCAGGAAGAGCGACAATCCGCGCGCGTCGCTGGAACCGGCTTCGCTGCGCGCCAGCACCAGGTGGATATCGGCGCAGCCGTTCGTGATGAAACGCTTGACGCCATTCAGCGTCCACTTCCCGGTGGCTTCATCCAGGGTGGCGCGCGTCTGCACGGCTCCCAGGTCCGACCCGGCGTCCGGCTCGGTCAGCACCATCGCCCCGGCCACTTCGCCGCGGCTGAAGCGCGGCAGGACGCGCGCTTTGATCTCGTCGCTGCCGAACTCGTTGATCGAAGACGCGATTTCCTGTAAGCCAAAGATGGTCATCAAACCGGCCTCGGCCCGCGAAATCAGTTCCACCATCATCTGGTAGATCGATTCCGGCAGGTTCATGCCGCCGTACTGCCAGGGCAGCATGGCCCCAAACAAGTCGGCCTGTTTCAACGCTTTGATGGCTTCCAGGGTAGGCGCAGCGTATTCGACCTGTCCGTTAAGGAAGTGCGCGCCTTCTTCGTCTGCTTCGGCGGCGCGCGGCGCTACCACACGGGCGCAAATATCGCCAAGCACTTCCAGCAGCACACGGTAGTTGTCTTTGGCGTCGGCATAACTGCGCGGCGCAGCCGGGTACTGTCCGGCGTAGCTGTAACCTTTTTCCTTGATCTCCACCACGTCGCTGAGATCAATTTGCTCCAAACGGAATTGGAGGTCCAGATTATCCAAAAAGAAGTTTTCGGCCATAATATCTCCGTAACAGTCGTTATTTATTTACCACAAAGGCACAAAGTCACGAAGTTTTGAAGAAAAACCAAGATTTCTTTGCGCCTTGGTGACTTCGTGGTTAATTTTCCCGGCAAAACCGGGAGAACCTTACTTCGCTTTTTCGCGCAGGGCGCGGATCAACAGGGGCAGCACTTCGCCCAGGTCGCCGACGATCTTGTAATGCGCCACCTGAAAAATGGGCGCGTCCGGGTCGGTGTTGATGGCGATGATTTTATTGGATTTGTCCATCCCGGCGCGGTGTTGGATGGCCCCGGAAATGCCCGCAGCGATATACAGTCTGGGCCGCACCGTGACGCCGGTCTGGCCGACCTGGTGCTCGCGCGAAATAAGACCCGCGTCCACCGCCGCGCGCGAGGCGCCCACTTCGCCGCCCAGCAGGTTCGCCAGTTCCTGGATCATGTCAAACTGTTTCTGGCTGGTCACACCCGCGCCGCCCGACACGATCACCGGAGCATCCTTGAGCTTGACGGTCGGCTCGCGCATCTCGCGGCTCAAGACCTGCAAGGCAAAATCTTGTGGCAGGAAAACCGGTGTGACGCTTTCGACGCTGCCTTTGCGCAAAGCATCCGGCGCAAGGCGGCGCATGACGCCTTCGCGCACGGTCGCCATCTGCGGGCGCGTCTTGGGGTTGACGATGGTGGCGATAATATTGCCGCCAAAGGCCGGGCGGATCTGGTAAAGCAGGTCTTTGTAAGTGACGTTATCTTTCTTGACCGTGTAATCGCCAATCTGCAAGTCGGTGCAATCGGCGGTCAGGCCAACCCTGGCCGCGCTGGCAATGCGCGGGGCCAGGTCGCGGCCCACCGGCGAAGCGCCCACCAGGAAAATATACGGCTGCCACTGGCGCACCAAGTCGGCGGCAACGCGGGTGTAAGGCAGGGTGCGGTAGACTTCCAACTCAGGGTGATCGGCTGCCAAAACATGGTCAGCGCCCTGCCGTATTACTGTCTCGGCCAAAGCAGCGATGTTATGCCCGCATAGCAAAGCCCACACCTGGCTGCCCAGGATGTGCGCGAGTTCCTGCGCTTTGGCCAAAAGCTCCAGGCTGATGTCGGCAATGCGGCCGTCTTCCTGTTCAACAAATACCCAAACGTTTCGCTCGTCTGTCATTTTTCTACCCTACGATATATTCTTTGATCAATTCCTGGATCAACGCCTGAATGCCTTCGGGCGTTGCCGGGATTTCTTTGCTTTCGGTCGTCTCAAGCACCACGTAGCTGATCTTATGCACCTGGGTGGGCGACCCACCCAGCCCCAACTGCGCCTCGTCCACGTTCAAGTCGGCAGCGCTCCAGACCGTAATTTTCAGGTTGCGTTCGGCCAGGAATTTTTCGAGCGCTTCGACGCTGCCAAATTCCGGCCACTTGACCAGCAACTTGGGGTATTCGCTTGGCACGGCTGCCAGCTTGAACTCAATGCGTTTGCGGGCAGAAGCCGGGCGCGGCTGGTTGGCCGAACCGACCACCGTCAGCAGGCAGGGCAGTTTGCATTTCACCAACTCAGACCCCAAGTCAAAAGCGCGCTGCACCACCACCCCATCTTCCGCCGCTTCGACAATCGACTCGGCGTAAGTGATCTGCGGAACGTCCAGCTTCTCAGCCACCTGCGGGCCAACCTGGGCGGTATCGCCGTCGATCGCCTGGCGTCCGCAGAAAACCATGTCGAAAGCCCCCAGCTTGTCGATGGCGCATTTCAGCGTGTACGAAGTGGCCTGCGTATCGGCGCCGGCAAACTTGCGGTCCGAAAGCAAAATCACCTCGTCCGCGCCGCGATAGAGCGCCTCGCGCAGTATTTCAGCAGCCTGCAACGGCCCCATGGTCATCACCGTCACCTTGCCGCCGTAACGATCCTTGAAATCCAGGGCCATTTCCAGGGCATTTAAATCTTCGGGGTTGAAGATCGCCGGCAACGCGCTGCGGTTCATCGTGCCGTTTTTGGTCATCACCTCGCCGGTAACGTTACGTGTATCGGGCACTTGCTTGACAAGCACCACCGAGTGATAAGGTCGAGCAGATGGCATAAATTACTCCTTCTAACCTTGTTTTTCGCTCTCCGCTCGGACAATTTTTATCCACAGATTTCACAGATTTTCGCAGATTCTTTAGGTTTATCTGCGCCAATCTGCGATAATCTGTGGAGAGATTTTTGCTCGTTACGGTAGAGCCGTCTTTTTTATAAAACGCCAGGGCACGCTCTTCCACGGCTCCGGCACACTGTATAAACCCACACGCGGCCCAATCGTCACGGATTCGTCTGGAACTGCTTGGCCGGGTTCGATCCACAGCCCGGCGGCGGTCGAGGTCAGGTCGATCCCGTTTTGGGATGAATCGACGCCGAACGCCAGGGTCAGCTTTGCCGGGCCATTGGTCCAATCGGCCCTTTTGGCTTTTGGCCGGCGGGATTCTACCACCCTTAGCCCTTCCACGGCTTCGGCAGGCTCAGCCCAGCGCGTTTCGACGGCGCGGATCAGCACTGCGGCGGGAAACCCTTCGGCCTCCGTGACGGCGTTCAGCATCCAGTGCATTCCATACGTGAAGTAGACGTACGCCCGCCCCGGCGGCCCGTACATGACCTGCGTGCGCGCTGTGCGCCCGGCTTTGGCGTGGCAGCCCAAATCCGTCTCGCCGATATAGGCCTCCGTTTCGCTGATAATCCCTTCAAGCCGGACACCGTCAAGGATGCGCACCAGCCGCGCCCCCAATAACTCGCGGGCCACTGTCAGCGTCGGGCGATTATAGAAATCTTGTGGTAAGGCGCTCACTGCTCTCTGCTCTCTATTCTCTGCTTACTGCTCTTCCTTCCAATGGCTTCGATCCCCGATCACGTCCACGCGCCAGCGGTGCCTTAGCGGGTAGTAACGGAACTGGCAGACGCTGGTATTCTCCATTTGGAAACGCGGCCCCTGGAAGTTGGGCTGCGGCGCGATGCCCAGGATGGAATACAGCACCATACTCAAAATTGCGCCGTGCGAAACAATCAGGTAACGTCCCGGCGGGCGTTGCAGCAGTTTGAGTAGCGCTTGCCCACCACGCAAGTAGAGCGCCCAATCGCCCTCGCCCGTTTCAGCAATGGCCTCGTACGGATTCGTGAAAGCCGGATCGGGATAGTGAAGCTGGACTTCGTCCCAGGTCATGCCGGAGCGCTTGCCGTTGTCGCGTTCCAGCCATAACGGATCGAGTTCCGGCGCGGGCAGTTTCAAGGCAGCGACAATGATTTCTGCGGTTTCGCGGGCGCGCAGCAACGGGCTGGCAATCGTCACATCAAAGGTCAGGCCCTGCACCTGCCAGCATTCCGCCAGGGCGCGCGCCTGGGCGCGTCCTTTTTCGGAGAGCGGATAATCGGCCTGACCCTGGAAGCGTCTCTCGGCGTTGCCGGTCGATTCGCCGTGACGGACAAAAGTGATGTGGTGAATATTTTCTTCGATGGGCATAATAGATATTAGAGAATGGAGAGTAGTGGGGCAGTTATTCTCTACTCTCTTTCTTCTTGATTAAATATACCGGACGGGCTTTGACTTGCTGGAAAATATAGCCCACGTACACGCCGATAAACCCCAACAGGATCATGATGATGCCGCTGGCAATCAACAGGACGGCCATCAACGAACTCCAGCCGGGCACAATTTTGTCATACTGCCCGGTCAGCCACAGCACCAGCACGTACACCATCTGCGCCAGGGCCAGGATGATAAAAATCCCACCGACGCTCAGACCGATGTAGAGCGGCATCAAGGAAAAGGAAAAGATGGCGTCAGAAGCCAGGCGCAGCATTTTGCCCAGCGAGTATTTCGATTTTCCCGCCACGCGCTTGGGTTCATGGAACGGCAGGATAACCGTCGAATAGCCGATCCAGGCGATCATGCCGCGCAGGAAGCGATGATATTCGGGCATGGCTTTGAGCGCATCCAGCGCCTGGCGCGAAAGCGCGCGAAAATCTGCCGCGCCCGACCGGACGGGCGTGCCGCTGATACGGTTGATCAGCCAGTAAAACGCCTCGGAGGTAACTTTCTTGAACGAGAACGCCGACCCTTCGTCGATGCGCTGCGCCTGGACAACGTCGTAACCCTGTTTGACCAGTTCCACCATCTGCGGGATCATCTCCGGCGGGTGCTGACCGTCGCCGTCCATCGAGATGATTACGTCGCCGGCGGCGTGGTCCAGCCCGGCGGTCAGCGCGGCCTGGTGCCCAAAGTTGCGGCTCAGGGTCAGCGGATGGATGCGGCTGTCCTGCGCGGCCAGCGCTTCCAGCGCGGCGTCGGTCCCATCGGACGAGCCGTCGTCCACGTAATAAATTTCGACTTCATACGGCAAAGTATCCACCACAGCCGCAATGCGGGCGTGGATGTTCTCGATCACACCGGCCTC
This sequence comes from Anaerolineales bacterium, assembly GCA_049792555.1. Lineage (GTDB taxonomy): Bacteria > Chloroflexota > Anaerolineae > Anaerolineales > Villigracilaceae > UBA5195. The sequence continues at coordinate 3,332 of JBARBA010000427.1, read as the reverse complement.
ATTGAAGACAGGCACGACAATGGATACCAACAGGTTTTTCTTGGGCACACAGACTCCATGTATCTTGTCAAATTTTGGGGGAATTGTTGTTACAGGTGGTTTCGATACGGCGGCGGAACAACACCGCCGCCTACTCAACCACCGATGATTGAGATGATACAAACGAATTGATGTGTGATTTTACCATCCCTACCGCAGGCTTACCCCATGCCTGTCTCGCAAGATATCCAGCGCGCGTTGCGCCTCGGCTTTGGTCTGTTCTTCCGTCCAGCCTAGGGAAACGGCCATGATGCCTGCCAGTTCATCGACGAGCGGCAGGGTTACTTCGCCCAGCCAGGCCAGCGTGGAACGTCGCAGCAGCAGGTCATCCAGGTGGACGGCTTTTTCGCGTTCGACGAGATACTCCACTTCGCGGCAGGTGTAGCCGGAACTGGATGCGAGCGGCGCATCTGCACCTGCCTGCATAAAAGCGGCGACTTGCGCGGCGCGTGTGCCATAACGCTCGAAAAGTTGCTGCATGTGGGAGACATCCAGCCCGGTTTCTGCGGCGACCTTCTGAACAAATTCCCCTTGCGCTTTCTCCGTCAGCGGGTAGTTGCGCCCGCCGCCGATGGGCAGCGACTCTGTTTGGGCGCTGCGGCTGCGCCCGAGGGCGGCGAGGAGCCTGTCGGCCACCTGCCCGGCAAAGGCGCGGTAGGTCGTCCACTTGCCGCCGACCAGCGAATAGACCGGGATGTCGCCGTAGCGGTCTGCGTGGATGATGTGGTCGCGGGTGATCTGGCCCGTCGTTTTGGCGTGAGTATACGGCAAGGGGCGCACACCGGAAAACCGGAAAACAATCTGCTCGCGGCTGACGTGGATGCCGGGAAAGACCCGCGCAACCATGCCCAGGAAATAAGCGATCTCGTCGTCGGTGCAGCGCGCATCGTCGGCGTTTTCGATGGGGATGTCGGATGCGCCGATAATGACCTTGTCGTAGAACGGGAAGATCAGGACGATGCGACCGTCGTTGTTTTCAAAGAAAAACTCGTTCGCGCCGATGGCCGCCCGCAGTTCGGGGTGGTCAAGCACCAGGTGCGAGCCTTTGGTGCCGCCGATATAACGGCGCGAAAGGCCCAGGGTGGTATTGACCGGGTCGATCCAGGGGCCGGCGGCGTTGACGATGAGCGCGGGTTGGACGTTGAAACTTTGCTGCGTCAACTCATCCCGCAGGATTAAATTGCCGTCTTTCACGCCTGCCAGGGAAACGTAATTCAGCGCGAGGGCGTTTTGGTTTTCGGCTTCGCCGTCCAGCAGCAGTTCAACGGCCAGCCGTTCTGGTGAAAGCAGTTGGCCGTCATAGTAGCTGGCCGTGTATTTAATCTCAGGGTTGAGCCTGGGGTATTTTTTAAGCGATTGTTCCCGACCATCGAAGGTGTGCGGCGGGACGGTGCCTTGACCTTTGGTGAAGGCGTCGTAAAACATCAGCCCGATTTTAATGACCAGCGCCCCACGTTCGGCAGGACGGTTGAGCAGGTTGAGAAACTTGAGCGGCGCGTTGAGAATGCCGGAGAATATCTTGAAGATCGGCACGACCGTCGGCAGGGGCTTGACGAGGTGCGGCGCATTCTCGATCAGGCGGTTGCGTTCCCGCACGGCTTCGCGCACGAGACGGAACTCGCCGTTTTCGAGGTAGCGGATGCCGCCGTGCGCCATGTGCGACGAGGCCGAGGACGCGCCCGAACAGAAGTCGCCGCGGTCGATCAGCAGCACATCCACGCCATTGAGGGCCAGATCGCGGAAGACGCCAATGCCGTTGATGCCCGCGCCAATGATCAGGACGGAAACGTTTGGGGTTTCGCGGAGTTGTTCGAGAATTTTGCTTCGAGGTATCATACGTTTTGATCCTTACACATGGAAGACCGGCATAACCACCCACAGGAAAACCGCCAAAATGAGCGGGGGCAAGCGCGCGCCAGGAAAATCCTTTCAAGTTGATTGCAGGTTCTTGATTCTCTGGCAATCTTGCTCTATACTATATCAAAGATCAAAAGGAGCAGGCAGTTATGGCAAAAACAGAGAAGGAAGGAAAAGAGAAACGGAATTTAAAGCGCAAAACCTTTACGTATTATATGCAGGTTGTCGATGACAGCACAGACAAGCTGGTCGGTTACCTGGCAGATATTAACCTGATTGGGTTCCGCCTGGATTGCAGGCAAGAGTTGCCGATTAATCAGAATTACTCATTGCGTTTCGATCTGACGGATGAAGTTGCGGATAAAGGTTTCATGGTTTTGATTGCGCGCGCCAAGTGGTCCAAGCTCGATGAGTTGGACCCTTTTGTTTACAACATCGGTTTTCAACTGATCAGTGTTGCCCCTGAAGATGCTGCCATCTATCAGCGTATGATTAAAAAATATGGTTTTCCCCCGGATTAGTGGGGAACAAAACAGCTACGTTACGCAGGATAAAAGCCACCAGTGCAGGTGGCTTTTTTTATATCCATTGGGTATTACCAGAGCGCAAATCCAATCCAATGACCGATCAGTGTGAATAGCGGTTCTGAAATTTGGATCCCAACCCAAGCCACCGCAATGCCGACAATTGCCCCGGCGAGGACATCCGAAATATAATGCACGCCCATTGCGACGCGCGCAAGCGATACCAGGGGAGCCCATATCCACAGGATCAGCGCGAGCCAGGTTGGGCCGAGGAAAGATGCAATGACTGCGATCAGGAAAGCGCGCGCTGCGTGCCCGGATGGGAACGAGTGCGGGTCCGTATTGCGGTAAATGGCGCCCCATTCTCCTTCAGGGCGGCGGCGGCGAATGGTGAATTTGAGCGCCATGACCAGCGCAGCGAGAAGAGAAATCCAGAAAAGCTCATAGACCGGCCAGCGCATCCAAAAAGTATTTCCGGTCAGCCACCCGGCCAGCCACAGGATGAGCATGGCCATCCCCCAGAACCACGAGTCGCCCGAATGGGCAAAGACTACGGCAAAGGTGCGCACAGGGCCAGGCTTTTCAGCCACACGCAGGGCATAAGAGGCGTCCCGATCAATTTCCAGCATTTTTCGAAACAAGTTATTCTCCCGGAAAAGCGCGAAGGATATCATCTCATCAATATTTCGTAGAAATTGCTGTTGCAGGTGGTTTCGATATGGCGGCGGGACAGCACCGCCGCCTACCCTTCGACAGGCTCAGGGCACCGCTCAACCACCGATTATTGGTAACTGCTCAGCCACCTCAATAAATCTGTCATTGTTATACTGAGTTGTCCGAGGCGAGTATACTCTCGCGAAAGGACAACCGATTATGGACGAAGAGAATGTAGTTTTCGAGTTTGAAAAATAT
>JBARBA010000426.1:0-6217 GCA_049792555.1 Anaerolineales bacterium | reverse complement strand
ATTAGTAATTGCTCAACCGCATCAATAAATCTGTCATTGCCTGTAGTTGCCGAAATTATAAATAAGGTAGATGAAGTCTGCATTAATTTTCGGACGGTTAACGAAAATTGCATCCGTCTTTTGAGTTCTCCCATCGTGAGGCCAAATCTGCATATTTAATCCGCAAAATCGTAACTTCGTATCATTTCAATAATCGGTGGTTGAGTAGGCGGCGGTGCAGTTCCGCCGCCGTACCGAAACCACCTTGTAACAGCAATCTCCCCAAAATATTGAAATGATACGTAACTTCTTAATATTGGGTGGTTGAGCCTGTCGACATCGTGCCCGTAGGGTAAACCTTGTCGAAGGCGGCGCCCTGAGTTTATCGAAGGGGTAGGCAGCGGCGCTGTCCCGCTGCCGTACCGCATAGTCCCCGGCAGGGGAAAACCACCGGTAACAACAATTCCACCCAAATTTTGAAAAAATACGCAAAATCTTCACAATGATTGTTTACCATTGCTCTTAAGTGCTAAAATAAACACAGCAGCGCAAAATGGGGGGATCGGTCCCATTTTCCTGAACTACAGTTCGAAATTCCATCTCGATACAGCCTGGTTGTGTTTTCCTGTCAGTGGCTTTGTTATGGCCTTGGCGGGGCGTCAAAAATGATCAAATTGACTCAGAGAGCATAGCCCAAGCGTAAGATCGCAGCGCCTAACAGAAAGGGAGCCTTGATGTTGCATAAAATTTCTTTAGCCTCATTGTCTTTAGCAGTTGTTTTACTGATTTTCTTCGCGTGTTATGTAAATCTATCGGTTCCAAAACCGGTGATGGAAGAACAAGATATTTATTATTCGTATGTTGAAGGCAATCGGCTGGTAAAAGGCGAGAATCCTTATGCTCGCATTCTCGAAAGCGACATGAGCCGCAACAAAAAATATCCCACATATTTTCCGGTATTTTATGAATTGTCTTATGCAAGTCAAAAATTGGGGCTTCAATCTTTTATGGACTGGATGGCCGTCTGGCGCATTGTTTTTATGGTTTTTGAATTTGCAATTGCTGCCCTGCTTTACGTTGTTTTGGCAAGGAGAAACCTGGCATGGGCCGGCGTCTTTGCCGCCGCATTTTGGTTGTTCAATCGCTGGACGCTCAACATGGTTGGGACGGAAAACCTCGATTTCATCCCAATCTTCCTGCTCCTGGCTTCGCTGGAATTGTTTCCCCGGAAAAAAGGCCTTAGCCTTTTCCTGTTCAGCCTGTCACTGGGTTTTAAACAAATTGCTATTTTTTTGGCGCCGCTATATTTAATCTGGATATTTCGATCGGCTGGAAAAGATTGGCTCAAACAGGTTTTGAAAAGCGCAGCAATGATCGCCAGCGTTCCGCTCCTATCTTCCTTGCCGTTTTTGGTTTGGGATGCGAAGGGTTTTATTCTTTCGATCCTGTTTTCAGCAGACCGGGCGGGAAACACTTTCGGCGGTCTTTCACTGGATACCATTATGGGGTGGAATGGCCTTCCGGCGCGCTTTGCAATGCTGGCGTTGATGGCGATGGTTTATGTGATTGCCTTACAAGGCTCATTGAAAAAATATCTTCTTTCCTTTTGGGTCATGTTGGTCTTTGTGTGCTTTAATACAGTTTTGTTTGCCCAGTATTTGGTGTGGACTTTGCCTCTATTACTGATACTCTTGTGCGATTTCCAAAATCCTGCGCCCAGCAACCTAACAGATCGCGCAACGCTCGAAAGTACAGCCTTACCAAAAACGTAAAAGTCGACGCGGTGAACATTCCTGCTGTGTGGTCGCGCCTGCGACGGATGATCCCGGATAAGGTAAAATCAACCCTGCGGTCTCAATCCGTTTCTTGGCAAACTGACCTTAAAGCGACACATCTATTAACCATCCACCAATTCACAGAGAAGGAGACAATATGGGCACATCCACGAAACTTGGCGCAATCCCCGGCTACCTGGCAACGCCGGTGGGCAACGGCCCCTGGCCGGGGCTGGTTGTCATCCACGAATGGTGGGGCCTCGACGCCCAGACCATCTCCATCGCCGAGCGCTTTGCAGCGGCGGGCTACCTGGCCTTTGCCCCCGACCTGTATCACGGCGAACTCGCCCGGCTTGGCGACGGGGAGGCGGCCATGAGCTTTGTCAAAAAATACGCCCCCGGCGCGCCCGGCGACTTGCAACAAGTCTACGACGCGCTCAAAGGTCAGCCAGGCTGTTCCGGCAAAGTCGGCAGCGTGGGCTTCTGCTTTGGCGGGCGCATGTCGCTCGTGTTGGGCATCAGCCGCCCGCTGGACGCCGTCTGCACCTTCTACGGCGGCGGGATGCAGGAAATCTTTGGGCAGCTTGGGGCGCTCAAAGCGCCGGTGCTCGGCCTGTTCGGCGACGAAGACCGTTCCATCCCGGCCGGCACAATCCAGGAATTCGACCAACTGCTCGGCAAGCTCGGCCTGGAGCACGAAATCGTCATCTACCCCCATTCGGGGCACGCCTTCTTCCGCGACAGCGACCCGATTGTCTACAAGCCCGAAGCGTCCAAAGATGCCTGGGAACGGGTGACGAAATTCTTCAAGAAGCATTTGGGATAATCTCTCCTCCCGCAAGCCGGTGGCTTGCGGGAGAGTTTTTTCAGGTTGACAAATCTCCCGCTTTACTATACCCTCGGATCATGCTCACCCCAGAACAGTCTTCCGTTATCGAAGCGCCTACCAACTGTAAGCTTTTCCTGCGCGGCCCGGCAGGGACGGGAAAAACAACAGCCGCCGTCGAACGCCTCAAGTTTTTGCTGCAAAACGGCGTCCCCGCCGGCGACATCCTGATCCTGACCCCCCAGCGGACTCTGCAAGACCCCTACCTGGACGTTTTGCACAGCCCCGAAATGCTGCCCGGCGGCGAAGCCACGCCCGCCACCATCGGCGGTCTGGCCAAACGCATGGTGGACCTGTTCTGGCCGCTGACCGCCGAAGCCGCCGGGTTCAGCCATCCCGATCAGCCGCCGGTTTTCCTGACGCTCGAAACTGCGCAATATTACATGGCGCGCATTGTGCGCCCGCATCTCGAAGAAGGCTGGTTCGAATCGGTCACGATGGACAGGAACCGCCTGTACAGCCAGATCCTCGACAACCTGAACAAAGCCGCCTCGGGCGGTTTCGCCCACAGCGAAATCGGCGAGCGCCTGAGCGCCGCCTGGGGCGGCGACCCGGCCCAACTGCGCGTCTATGCCGACGCGCAGGCCTGCGCCAGTGAGTTTCGCCGCTACTGCCTGGAGCACAACCTGCTCGATTTTTCGTTGCAACTCGAAATCTTCGCCCAGGTTTTGTGGAACGACAGCGCCGTCCGCGACTACCTGACGCGCAGCTACCGTCACCTGATCTACGACAACCCCGAAGAAGACATCCCCGTGGCGCACGACCTGCTGGCCGAGTGGCTGCCCGCGTTCGACTCGGCGCTGATCGTCTACGACGAGGGCGGCGGCTACCGGCGCTTCCTCGGCGCGGACCCTGAGTCGGCGCTGGGGCTGGCGGTGTTGTGCGATGAGACGGTTACGCTGCGCGAGTCGTTTATCACCAACGACGGGCTGGCTTACCTGAGCGCGGCGCTGGCCGAAGTAATTACGCCGTCCGGCGCAGATGCGCCCACAGGTGTGTTGCAGGGCGAGCTTGCGATCGCTTCGGCGCGCTTTTACCCTGAAATGCTGGACGCGGTCAGCAATGAAATCCAACTGCTGATCGAAGAGGGCACGCCGCCGGGTGAAATTGTGGTGCTGGCCCCGTACCTTTCGGACGCGCTGCGCTTTTCGTTGATGAACCGGCTCGAGGCGCGCGGCATCCCCGCGCGCAGTCACCGTCCGTCGCGGTCTTTAAGGGAGGAACCTGCCAGCCAGTGTCTGCTCACTTTGGCGGCGTTGGCGCATCCGGGTTGGAATGTCCACCCAACAGCCTTCGACTTTTCTTATATGCTGGTGCAGTCTCTCGACGAGATGGACCTGGTTCGCGCGCAGTTATTAACAAAAATTGTTTTTCGCCCACGAGATTTGGTATTAGGCACGTTCGACCAGATTGTGCCCGAAATGCAGGAGCGCATCACGTACGCGCTGGGGGGGCGTTATACGGTGCTGCGCGAGTGGCTGGAGGCGTACCGCCACGAAGCGCCGCAGCCGCTCGATCACTTTTTGCGGCGGCTGTTCGGCGAGGTGCTCTCGCAACCGGGCTTTGGCTTCCATCGCAATTTCGACTCGGCCAAAGTCGCCGCCAGCCTGATCGAATCGGTGCAGAAGTTCAGGTGGGCGATGGAGCCGGTGGAAACAGAACTCCGAGGTCTTGGAGACCTCGGAGTTCTGGGGCAGGAGTATATCGCCATGCTGCAAGACGGGGTGATTGCGGCGCAGTACGTTGCGGCCTGGAACGTCGCGCCGCAAGACGCGGTGCTGCTGGCCCCGGCCTACACCTTCCTGATGAGCAACCGCCCGGTGGACGTGCAGTTCTGGCTGGACGCGGGTTCCGGCGGCTGGGTGGAGCGCCTGTTCCAGCCGCTGACGCACCCCTACGTGCTTTCGCGTCACTGGCCGCGCGCGCGCACCTGGACGGACGCCGACGAGGTGGATGCCAACAACGCCACGCTGACGCGCCTGCTGAACGGCCTGCTGCTGCGCTGCCGCGTCAAAATTTACCTGGGCCTGACGGAGCTGGGCGAAAGCGGCTACGAGCAGCGCGGGGCGTTGTTGCGGGCGTTCAATCGGGTGTTGACGAGGGAAGAGAACAGGGAGTAGAGAGAAGTGAGTAGGCAAAGAAAGAGCGCGGGCCGGAAGTTCAGCCTGCGCTCTTTCTTTATTTTTTCGGCTTGCGCCGCTTTTCGATTTCACCGACGATTTCATCCAGGGATTTTTGACCGAAAAGGATTTCTCTTTCCTGGGTGTAATTTCCGTAGCCCGGGGGCATTGCCTGCTTAATGCGAAACGATTTGAAAAGATTGGCCGAGTGGTTGAAACCCTGCGGTTTCCTGTTGTTCCAGCTTGGCTTCGATTTCTTCGAATTGTTTTACATTTTCAGCAGTATAGAGTCGTTCACCGCATAACACGCAGACCCCCACCCTGGCGCGTAAAATGGCAGTATTGACTCCGCCATATAATACTTCTGTTACTTCTTTTTCGATCACTTCCCCGCCGCAGCGCGGGCATTTTTTGACGTATTTTCTTTCCATATCCTTATTTCCTTATTTTCCAATCCGTCCACCGATTTGGGTCGGGACGATAAACGGTGACCAATACGGCTATTTGACGATCTGTGGCATACGCCCAAACGCTGTGTACCGGATGACCATCCTGGTTTTGGCCGTATATCAGACAACTTGGATAAGGGGCGTCGGTGGGGTAATCTTCGATCACTTCACCGTTTTGGGTTGAGTCAAAAATTTCATCCAAATGCAGGTGATCTTCCCGGGCTTCTTGCCGGGCGTGTTGCGTAATGTTGACGCGATTGGCCCGGATGGCGTTGATAATGTCGGCGATATCCATTCAGATCACCTGTCGATGTATTCTGGTCTTCGTCAACTATACCATTTTACGGGTTGGCTGCCAATCCATTCTCGAAGAAATCTTTTATGCCGTTTTGCAATACAGCGCCCCCGCTCCTTGCGCAGAATTATATCTTGTGCAATAAACTTAGGCGTTTTTGAATTTCTTTTGTAACATTCAAGGGATCATAAATCTCGACAATTACAATGAGATCACCTCGCCCACCTCCTCTCAGCTTCGGCCCACCAGCATTTTTGATAAGGAACGATTGCATGTTTTGAGTATGGGCTGGAATCCGCAATGAGTGAAAATTCCCTTTTTGTATCGATGGGATTTTTAAAGTACCACCTTGTTCTGCAAATTTTGTTGCGATTGGATAACGCAATTTTAAGTTATCTTCCTCTCGCTCAAATAAAGGATGCGGTTCTACAGAAATTACAAGAAAAAGATGCCCATTCGGTCCTCCATTTTTCCCAGGCCCTCCTTCTCCCGGTAAACGTATTTGCATCCCAGTATTTACCCCAGCAGGAATGCTCACTTTTTTGCTGATGCCTTTGTGTTGCAGGCCACTTCCAGTGCAAGCCTTGCATACTTTTTCGATGGTTTGACCACGTCCTTTACAATCAGGACAAGCAACAGTTTCCACCATCTGAATGATAAAAGTCGGTCGAACCTGGCGAATTTCACCGCGTCCGCTGCAGGTTTTACAAGGC
>JBARBA010000425.1:0-5416 GCA_049792555.1 Anaerolineales bacterium | reverse complement strand
GCCCCTACGTATGACAGAGGAATTATTATGAGCAGACTGGACGATGCTTTCAAGAATAAACCGATTTTTATGCCCTATTTCCCGCTGGGCTACCCGAACATCCCCACGTCGGTGGATGTGATCGAGTCGCTGGCCAAGAACGGCGCGGACGTGGTGGAGGTGGGGCTGTCGTTTTCGGACCCGCTGGCCGATGGGCCGGTGATCCAACGGGCGACGCAGGTGGCGCTGGAACAGGGCATCACCATCCCCAAGTCACTGGCCGCCGTGGCGGAACTGCGCAAGCGCGGCGTGAGTATCCCGCTGATCCTGATGGGCTATTACAACCCAATCCTGTCGTATGGATTGGCGCGCTTTGTCAACGACGCGCAGGCTGCCGGGGCGGATGGGTTTATCATCCCTGACCTGCCACCGGAGGAAGCGGGTGAATTCGAAACCACACTGACGAACGCATCCGGTCTCGATACGCCGGGAGAACACCGGCTACCCTTCGACAAACCCAGGACATCGCTCGACCTCCGGTTACCATTAATCCACATGCTGGCTCCGACTTCACCCGGCGAGCGCATGGAGATGATCGCACGCAACGCCATGGGCTTTATCTACCTGGTCAGCGTGACCGGCATCACCGGTGAACGCCGCGAGATGTCCGCCGGGCTGGCGGAGCTGATCGCGCAGGTGCGGGCGCATACGTCCGCGCCGGTGTGCGTCGGTTTCGGCATCGGCACCCCGGAGCAGGCCAAAGCCGTCGGCGCGCTGGCAGATGGGGTCATCGTGGGGACGGCGTGTGTGCGCGCGATTGGCGCGAGCAAGACGCCGGTCCAAACGGCAAAGGAATTTGCCAAGAGTTTTGCGGATGCGCTGAAATGAGGGAGAATAGAAAGTAGAGAATAGAGAGTAGAAGGCATGTCTATGAAGATGTGCCTTCTTTACGGTGAAAGCCAGAAATATGAAGACGAGGAAGTTTATGAGTGATTTGGATGCACTATGTGAACTACTGAAAAATCGACGGGCTTTGTATAGTTCACATGAAATGAGTGAGATTTTGTTAAGTGCATATACGTTACTTGGTATTGCTTTCAAAATGAAGGCAGAAATTCTTGTTGTATTGCCCGTACAAATTTTGTGTCTCGATAAGGATGAAAAAATTATCTATCCATTTCGCCCCGAAATGCTTGATGTTGAATATAAAAACGATATTCAACGCATCAGCAATATCGATATTTTTGATTTAATAATGTTGAGAGATCAAGTTGTAAGAGATCACCTCGAAGCAATTTCCAAAAGCCCCGAAAAATCTATCTATAAAATAAAGACAAATTTCAATCAGGCTCAAATACACGACTGACATTGTAGACTGTAACTTCCTCGAAGAAGTGCGCGCCAACATCGCCACCACACAAATGTAGGGAGCGATGGAGCTTTACGCAAATGGCGATGAATGCAACCGCTAATCCATTCGCGATATGCGCCATCCCTACGGAACCCGGCTTCCCACCCCAATATTTTTCCGCGCTTATCGACGAATTGTCCCAGGCTGGCAAACGGACGGCCAAAGAATTGCTCACGCAGGATCAACTCGTCCCTGGCCTGGGAAATGCCATTGCCCAGGATATTCTCTTCCAGGCGAAGTTGCATCCCAAACATCCGGTCCATGATCTCCATGCGCACGCGAACCGGTTCAAATCAGATGAAGGAGAACGAACGATGCCCGATCCACTCATGCAAGCCCTGATCGCACATTTCGATAGCGTCTTTGCCGGGCCTAACGGCGATTACCCGGCCGTGCTGGAAGCGCTCACCGGCGTGTCGGTAACGCAAGCGTTATGGAAGCCTGCGCCCGGACAGAATTCGATCTGGCAGATCGTGGAACACTTGATCGCCTCCAAGCAATGGCAGATTGACATGCTGGAAAAAGGCCAGGCTGCCTCGCCGGTGTGGGTTGACCCTGCCGGAGATGAAGCTGCCTGGCAGGCCGCTTGCACCCGGCTCAAGGATATTCACCAGCGATTAAAGGCAACCCTTGAGAAAGTGCCGGGAGACGACCTGCTCGAGGTCCCTGCGCCCGAATGGGAACAAACTCTGTTGGAACTGATCCTTTCTTCGGGACCGGCCCACGAAGCACATCACAGTGGCCAGATCGACTATCTAAAAGGATTGCAGGCAAAGTGATCGCGGAACACGGCGGAGCAGTCCCCTCCGTTATACTACGGGGGTTGCATCCCACTTCGTTCCACTATGGGGATTAGATTGCCCATCTCACCGAACGCTTGCCCCGCTGACGAACGCGGGGCGAGCCACAAATCGTTAGTCCGCTTGTCAAATACAATAGGCTTCCATCAAAATGACCAGGAATGCGCTTTACTTCATCACCGGATCTTCCGCTTCAGGCAAAACCACTTTGCTGAAAGGTGTAATCGAATCCGCCCATCCCCACCTGATGGCTTATCATTTCGACGATTTGGGATTACCCAGTCTTGAAGAAATGAACACAAAGTACGGTGGTGCGGCGCAATGGCAGGCTTATAATGCTCATCAGTGGATCGAGAAAGTAGCTCACCTGGAAGATGCCGGCTTGGTCGTGCTTGATGGTCAAGTGCGCCCCACCGTTATTCTTGATGCAGCCAATGAAGCGGGATTTTCTGCCATCCATATTACCTTGATTGAGTGTTCACATGAGGAAAGACAGCGGCGCTTGATTGAGGACAGAGTCCAACCCGAGTTAGACAAGTTGGATATGTACGCCTGGGCAGCCTATCTGCGCGGTCAGGCTGACGCCCTAAAACTTGAAATCATTGACACGACCACCCTGAGTTTGAAAGAAGCAGTACAGAAGCTGGCCAGCAGTATAGAGCGATTCGCTGAGGAGTCAAAAATACGTTTGAATTAATGCGCTGAGATAAAACTCAACTTACAACCATCGCGCAGCCTAATGATGGTCGGCGGGGCAATCCCCTCCGTTCTGCTACGGGGATTACATTACCCACCCCGCCGTCCGATCCAAACCTGAAATGACAATCCTAATTCGTTAGCCGCCCCAACCACCCCAAAAGGAGCAACGTAATGAACACCATTCCTCTCATTCCTCGCAAAACCCTCTTCGGCAATCCCGACAAAGCTTCCGTCCAACTCAGCCCGGATGGCGCCCATCTGGCTTACCTGGCCCCACGCGATGGCGTCCTCAACGTATGGGTGGCGCCGCGCGAGCAGCCGGACGCGGCCCAACCCGTCACGCGCGATACGGGCCGCGGCATCCGCTACTACCTGTGGGCGCATACCAACCGCCACATCCTCTATATCCAGGACGAAAATGGCGACGAAAACTGGCGTCTCTACAGCGTGGATTTGACGACCCGTGAAGTCAAAGACCTGACTCCTTTTAAGAATATGCAAACTCAAATAAAGGCAGTCAGCCCCCTTTTCCCTGAAGAAGTTGTCGTCGGCTTGAACAATCGCAAGCCTGAATGGCACGATCTTTATCGCGTCAACATTCTCACAGGGGAATTGACTCTGCTGGAGAAAAACGAGAGTTATGCAGATATTGGGGTTGACGACCTCTACCGCGCGCGGCTGGCTTTCCGCACAACGCCGGATGGCGGTCTGGAAGTCTTCAAACGCGCAGACACTGGCGATTGGGACCCCTGGGACATGATCCCGGCCGAAGACGTAATAACGACCAACACAGTTGACCTGGACAAGACGGGGAACGTGCTCTTTATGAAAGACAGTCGCGGTCGCAACACCTCGGCAGTCGTGGCGCAGGACCTGACCACCCGGCAAACCACCCTCCTGGCGGAAGACCCCCGGGCCGACGCCGAAGACGTGCTCCGCCACCCGACCGAAAAACACATCCAGGCCGTCAGCTTTGTCTACGAACGCAAACGTTGGCAGATTCTCGACCCGGCGATTGAGCCTGACCTGACCTATTTGCGCACAGTTGCTGACGGGGAAGTGGAAATCGTCAGCCGCACGCTCGACGACAAGTTCTGGGCGGTGCTTTACGTCGTCGATAACGGCCCAATCCGCTTTTACCTCTACGACCGCCAACAGCGCGCCGTCCGCTTTTTGTTCACCAATCGTCTGGCGCTTGAGTACCAGCCGCTCGTGAAGATGCACTCCGCCGTGATCCAATCGCGCGATGGCCTCAACCTGGTGCTGTATTATTCCCTCCCGCCTGAGAGCGACTCCAACAGAGACGGTCTCCCCGACCGGCCGCTGCCGATGGTGTTTTTCCCGCACGGCGGCCCCTGGTGGCGCGACTCCTGGGGTTACAACGTTTGGCACCAGTGGCTGGCCAACCGCGGCTATGCCGTTCTATGTGTCAACTTCCGCTCATCGACCGGTTTGGGCAAAGCCTTTACAAACGCCGGCAACCTGGAGTGGGGCGGCAAGATCATGGAGGATCAGATCGATGCTGTGCAGTGGGCCATCGCCCAGGGGATTGCCGATCCGTACAAAGTGGCGGTGATGGGTGGAAGTTTTGGCGGCTATTCCACGCTGGCCGGGTTGACGCTCTATCCTGAAATATTCGCCTGTGGCGTCGATCTCTTCGGCCCGGCGAACCTGATCACGTTGCTGGAATCCATGCCCCCTTATTGGAAACCCACACTGGAGATGTTCACGACGCGCGTGGGCGACCACCGCACTGAGGCAGGCCGCGCCCTGCTAACGAAACACTCGCCCCTGACGCACGTCAAGCGCATCTGCCGCCCGCTCCTGATCGGCCAGGGAGCCAACGACCCACGCGTCAAGCAAGCCGAATCCGAACAAATCGTCAGCGCCATGCAGGCCAGACACATCCCAGTGACCTACGTGCTCTATCCCGACGAAGGGCATGGCTTTGCCCGTCCCGAAAACAACCTGTCCTTCTACGCCATTGCCGAGGCCTTCCTGGCGAAATGCCTGGATGGGCGTTATGAACCCATCGGCGATGATTTCAAAGGCTCCAGTCTTCAGGCGCTTACCGGCGTCGATGATGTTCCTGGGTTGCTAGAAGCATTGGCTACCAAAATATAGCAGGGGCGGGTTTTAGACCCAATACTGTTTAGTTAAGCGAATGACCATGATAGCCTTTTCTGTGAAACAGTCCAACGGACTTCGTAGGATAGCCCGGACGTTCCACGTCCGGGCGGCGCAACGGGTGGAACATGCCCGTTTAATGAACGAATTCTACAGGGCGGCGTCTCCCACGCTGAGAGAAACACCGTTTCCTAAAGATTTATCGCCTTTTGGCCCCGCCCCGGACGTAAACCCTTCGACAAGTTCAGGGCAGGCAGGGCTATTGTACAAAGCCGCTTTGGCGGCTGTTTCTCTATGGAGAAAATGAAAACCTGCCTTTGAATTGGAATGCCTTATCTAAACAGCATTGGGATTAATCCCGACCTACGAGCTGGCGGAAAATTCCCAAAGAACCAAAGCT
>JBARBA010000424.1:0-1775 GCA_049792555.1 Anaerolineales bacterium | reverse complement strand
CCCCCCGACACCTAAATCTTATACGGATCATCCGCCTGCAAAAAGGCCAGCAGCATGTTGCGCTGGGGATGATCCTTCAACCAGGTGCGCACCGTCTGGATATGCTCATAATCGGCCTGCCCGAATTTCGACAGGTAAATTTCCTCCATGCAGTGGGCGGTCTCCAGTTTGTGGAGTTTCTCCTGCCAGGGATGCGTAAAAAAGTCGTTGAGATTGTCGTGCAGGTTGCGGGCTGCGAGCGCATCCCACTCGTTTTTGTCGAACCAGATGTCGTTGCAAGTGTGGCAGCGGTTAAGATAGAAATCCACATCCGGGAAAATTTTGTAGCGCGCCAGGATGTGCCCGCAGTCCGCGCACAGTTTGAGTTCTTTGGTGTCCCACGTCGGGTCGAAGGGACGCTCGCCCGGCTTTTCGGGCAAGTCCGCGCCTTTGGCGCGCAGCCACGTCGAATAGGCGTTGGACGAAATCCAGATGCCGCCGCATTGGGAGCAGGTTTTTGCGGGCAAACCATCTTCAAGCATGAGCGAATCAAGCGTATCTTTTTTGCAAACCGGGCATTTCATGGCGACCTCCAATTTTCATAAGCGGAATAGTCGAACTTATTTCTTCGCAATCACATAAGCCTTCCAGCCCAGTTGATCGGGCGACTCGATGCGCGGATAGCCGCTTTCCCGAAGGGACGTCGGGACGATGTGCATGGCGTGCAGCGTGTACCCGCAGTCGCTCAACACATTCCAGGCCACCTTCTCGGATTCTGGGCCGTGCAACTCCAGCAACAGCAGCGGGCGCACCTCGCGCAGCAGGCGCATCATGCCCGGCAGCGCCAACAGTTCGCCGCCTTCGATGTCCATTTTGACGACCTCGGGCGCGGTGTTGCCCTGGTCGTAGACAAAATCGTCCAGCGACAGGCCGGGGACGCTGATCTCGGCTTTGTACCGCTCCTCGCGCCGTCCGGCAGAACCGGCGGCCTTGCCCATGCCGACCGACTCGTGGACGTAGAACGTCACCGGGGCGCTCTTGTCGATCACGGCGGCGGAGACGATCGTCACATTGTCCAGATTGTTCAGCGCCACGTTCTTCTGGATGCGCTCGACGTTGGCTGGCAGCGCCTCGAAGGCAAAGACCCGTCCGCGCGGGCCGACGTGGTGGGCCATCATCAGCGTGATATAGCCGATGTTTGCGCCCACGTCGTAGACGGTGCTGTCGGGGCGCAAGAACTCTTTCAGGGCGGCTTGCAACTCAGGCTCATACGTTCCCAGCCAGCGGCTTTTTTCAGTCTTCAGGTTGAGCAACACCCGGTAGCCTTTCAGCGTGCCCGCAGCCACTTCGATCACCGACAGGCCCTCGTCCACCGAGGCGTTGATCGCGCCGCGAATAAACCGCGCCAGCGGCGGAAAACGGTAAAGAGCCTGCTTGACAGGCAGCGGCAGGCTACGGGCGATGAACGAAGCAAAGGAGAGGAAAGATTTTTTCAAGTTCAAACCTTTTTAACCACAAAGCCACAAAGACACGAAGTTTTTAAGGGAAAAACCAAGAATTCTTGGCGACTTCATGATGCAAAAAAACCTGAAACCACAACCCCCATACGGGGCAAGCGGCACAAAGGCACGAAGTTTTTAAGGAAAAACCAAGAAAGAAATAAGGGTTCTTAGTATTACAGCGCAATGTCAGACAACTTACATAAATTAAAAAAGGCATGGTATCCTTTCCCAACTATCGGGCAGATGGAAGGAGAAGAATGCCATGCCGAAAGGAATTGTAACCGAAACAAAGCA
>JBARBA010000423.1:0-8094 GCA_049792555.1 Anaerolineales bacterium | reverse complement strand
AGATGCACAAGCGGCGCTCTTGCCCAAGACTTCCGAAGTCTCGCAGACTTCGGAAGTCTTGTAAGGCACAGCGCTATTTCCCTGCGCTGGCCTTCCTCGCGGATTGCAGCAGGTCGTTGGCCGAGTGCAGCGTGGAGTCGCTGACTTCGCCGAGCATTGTCCTGTAAGATAAAGTAATCACGCCCCACTCTCAAAACGGGGCGTTTTTTTACTCCCCTTTGCCCGCCAAGAATTCCAGGGGAATGCTATACTTGCGCCTGCGGGTAAATCCGGCATATCCAGCGGCATCCCCCCGAAGCCTGCGAATACGTCGTCAACGACAAATCTGTGCTCGAATGGGCCATGGAATGCGATCGATAGGAAAAGTACCATGAACGATGAAATCAGGATTGTCGAAGGGCATTGAAAATGAGCACACTATTTTCTGATACCCACCCCAAAATGGAAGCCCTGCAAATTAAACTATGGCGGCAGGCCAGTCCTGCGCGCAAAATGCAAATGCTGGCGCAGCTCAACGCCTCCGCGCAAACGCTGGCGCTCATGGGCCTGCGCTCCCGCTATCCACAAGCCAGCGAGTCCGAGTTGCGCCGCAGGCTGGCAGCCTTGCTCTTGGGCGATGAAACAGCGCGCAAAGTGTATGGAGAGATCGGTGATGCAAAATGAACCTATTGAAGTCACGTTAAAAGTAACCGCGGTTTTTGAAAAACTGGGCGTTCGCTATCTGATTGGCGGCTCACTTGCGAGTACGCTGTATGGCATGGTGCGCACCACCCAGGATTCAGACATCATCACCGAAATGCGTCCCGAACACATCCAGCCCTTTGTGGCGGCGCTGGAAAACGAATTTTATATTGACGATGAGATGATCGCCGAATCCATCCAGCGTAACTCCAGCTTCAACATCATCCACCGCGAGAGCATGTTCAAGGTGGACGTCTTCATCCCGCGCTCGCGCCCCTTCCTTCAATCCCAACTTGCCCGTGCCCAAAAGCAGACATTTACCTATGAAACGGAAGCCAGCGCAAACTTTGCCAGCCCCGAAGACACCATCCTCGCCAAGCTCGAATGGTACCGCATGGGCGGCGAAGTCTCAGATCGTCAATGGCGCGATATTTTGGGCGTGCTAAAAACAAGAGCCGGGGAACTCGATCTTGCCTACCTGCGAAAATGGGCCAAAGGGCTGAACGTAAGCGACCTGCTCGAACGCGCTCTCGGCGAATCGGCTTAAAGATTTGTGGCTTGAATACCCCGCCAGACGTTGGTTGCCCGACCGGCGCGCCCAAGGAAAAGTACCATGACCGACGAAATCATCTTATACACCACGCCCGACCGGCGTAAAACAGTTTCCGTCCATTACGAAGACGAAACCGTCTGGCTAACCCAAAAACAACTGGCCGAACTCTACAACGTTGACCGCAGCGTGATCACCAAACACCTGAAAAACATCTTTGCCGAAGGCGAATTGCAGGAAAATTCAATATGTGCAATTTTTGCACATACTGCCGAAGATGGCAAAGACTACCAGACCAATTTCTACAATCTCGACGCCATTATTTCAGTCGGCTATCGCGTCAATTCAGAACAGGCCACGCGCTTCCGCATGCCCCAGACTTCCGAAGTCTGCGAGACTTCGGAAGTCTTTCCACCTGTCTCTCGATAGGAGGTTTCCATGCCCCGCAGGGCCGTTCCTTTCTTACCCGATGCGTATTTTCACTTCTACAATCGCGGCAATAACCGGCAAACGGTATTTTTCGAGCGCGATAATTATTTGTATTTCTTGAAGGGCGTCAAGAAGTACCTGCGCAACAGCCTGGAGATTCTGGTGTATTCGCTGATGCCCACGCATTACCATATTTTGGGGCGGGTGCGCCCGGCTCCCCCTCAGACTCAGCAGACTCAGACTTCCGAAGTCTTAAAGACTTCGGAAGTCTTGGGTGGGGAGGACGATGAAACCTGGGGCATGCAAGTCTCGAAGCAAGTTTCGCTCGCCATGCAGAAATTTGGCATCTCTTACGCCAAAGCCATCAACAAACGCTTTTCGCGCGTGGGCGCGCTGTTCCAGGGGCAGTTCAAGGGCAAGCCGGTCGAGAATTACGAGTATTTGCTCAACCTGTGCGTTTACATCCATGCCAACCCGGTGAAAGATGGGCTGGTGGCTTTGCCCGAAGATTGGGAGTTTTCCAACTATCTCGAATGGATGAACTTGCGCAAAGGAACGCTGGTCAATCGCGCGTTCATCGCCGAGAATTTTGGGACGCCCGAAGAATACAAAGAACTCGTCATGGCATACATCAAAACGAGGAAGCTGCCCGATGATGTTCGCAAATATTTGCAGGATTTGGAGGGTTGATGCTTGGGCAGACTTCCGAAGTCTGCCAGACTTCGGAAGTCTTGTAAGGCACAGCCCTATTTCCCCGCGCTGGCCTTCCTTGCGGATTGCAGCAGGTCGTTGGCCGAGTGCAGCGTGGATTCGCTGACTTCGCCGAGCATTTGGGCCAGTTCGAGCAGGCGCGCGTCGCCATCGAGTTTTTTGACCAGGGTGGTGGTGCGTCCGTTTTCGATCAGTTTCTGCACCTGGAAGTGCTGGTCGCCAAAGGCCGCCAACTGCGGCAGGTGCGTGATGCACAACACTTGGTGGGCGCGCCCCAGATGCCAGAGCTTCTGACCGACCACGCCGCCCACACGCCCGCCGATGCCCTGGTCGATCTCGTCGAAGACCAGGGTGGACACCTGGTCGGCGCGGGCCAGGATGTTTTTCAGGGCCAGCATCAGGCGCGAGGTCTCGCCGCCCGAGGCGATCTTTGCCAGCGGTTTCAGGCCCTCGCCGGGGTTCGGCGCAACCAGGAATTCCACCCGGTCGAAGCCGTTGCCGTCGAAAGCCACCCGCGAACCGTCCGCCAGGGGCAGGCCCTGCGCGTCGGGTTTGGTCTGGAAATCGACGCCGAAACGCGCCGAGGCCATCTTTAAATCGTTTAGCTCGGTTTCGATGCCTTTGGACAGGCTTTCGGCAGCCTTTTTGCGCTTGACCGAAAGCGTCGCGCCGCGCTTGGACAGTTCCGCCAGCAGCGCGGTCTCTTTGGCCTGCAACTCGGCGATCTTTTCGGCGGCGGTGGTGATCGTATCGAGTTGTTTGCGGGCGTTTGCGCCGGCGGCAATCACCGATTCAATCGTCCCGCCGTATTTGCGCAGCAGGCGGTGGATCAGGTCGAGGCGTTCTTCGACTTCTTCCAGCCGTTTGGGGTTGTATTCGACGCCTTCCATGTAATTGCGCAGGTCGAGCGAAATCTCGGAGAGGCTTTCCAGCAAGGCTTCGCCCCGGGAGGCAAGCTCTGCTTGGGACGGGTCGACGCGCGCCAGCGAGGAGAGCGCCGCGACGGCCTGACCAAGCTGGTCGCTAATCGCCGGGGTTTCGGGCGTGCCCTCGTCGATCAGTCCCTGCGCTTCCTGGGCGTTGGCCGCCAGCGCCTCGGCGTTGGCCAGCCGGTCACGCTCATGGCGCAGTTGCTCGTCTTCGCCGGGTTTGAGCAGGGCCGCTTCGATCTCCTCGGCCTGGAAGGTGAACATCTCCAGCCGCCGCTCCGAATCGGCCTGGGCGGCGCGCAACTCGCTCAACTGTCGGCGCACAATCTGCACCTGCGAGTAGGTTTGACGGTAGAGGCCCAGGGGGGAGTCGACTTCGGCGAAACGGTCCAACAGGCCGGGGTGGGAGCGGACGTCCAACAAGGATAGGTGCTCCGTCTGGCCGTGGATGTCCACCAAAAACGCGCCGATTTCCTTGAGCAGGGCCACGTTCACCGTGCGACCGTTGATGCGGGCGGTGTTACGTCCCTCACGGCGCACTTCGCGGGCCAGGGTAACGTAGTTCTCGTCGTCCTGCAAATCTTCGCGTTTGAGCACTTCGAGCACGGCGTCTTTTTCGGCCCCGTCGAGTTTGAAAAGCCCTTCGACGGCAGCGCGCTCGGCGTCGGCGCGGATCACGCCGGTCTCGGTGCGCCCGCCCAACAGCATTTCGAGCGCGTCCATAATAATGGACTTGCCCGCGCCGGTCTCGCCGGTGAAAATGATCAGGCCGGCGCTGAAATCGAGGGCGAGCTTATCGATGATGGCAAAGTTTTCGATGCGGAGTTCGGTGAGCATGGTTGCATCCTGTAGGGGCACAGCGGGTGGTTGAGTAGCGTTCTGCGCGTACACTTGCACCTAACGCAAGTGCAGGTGCCGAAACCCGCTGTGCCCCTACTATTATTTGAATAATTGCAGGCCCGAAAGGCGCGAATAAACGGTTGGGACGACCATGACCAGGTAGATACCCTGAATAATCAAGCCGAACAGGTTGAATACAATCAGGTTTGCAAGCACGATGGGAAGCGCGCCGAGCACGAGGCCAACGAAGACGGTCGTATACAGGGCGCCTGAACGATGACGCCGGATGGCCATGCGGACGCCTTCGGAAATGATGAGACCGGCAGTTGGCGCAGCAACAAAAACAAATATCACGCCGATGTAACTGATAAAGCCGAGCAAATTGAGCAGACCGCTGGCAATCAGGGACAGGAAAGCCGCCGCAAGAAACCCCAAGGGGTAGTCATACCATTCGGCGGTATCGAAGATTTTCAGCGCGGCCTTGACGCATTCCCGGCAGCGATAGCCGGTAGGCATCCTGACGGCGCATTTGGCGCAGATTGGTTTTTCGCAGCGGTTGCAGCGCAGCGTTGTTTCGACGTTGGGATGGTTGGCGCAGGTTATAGCAGTATTTTGGCTCATTATGCGGGTCCTAAAGCAGCATTTTGATTCATGCGCGCGGTCAGGTTACGGTAGAAATACCCCGGGTCGCCGAAGCGGATGAATTTGAGGGTGTTTTCCCCGGCCTGGACGTCGATGCGGTCGTCTTCGCCCAAGCTGGTGGGGGATTGCCCGTCCACACTCAGGACAACGTTTTCGCTCAAGACGGTGATGCTGACGATCGAGCCTTCGGATAGCACCACGCCGCGGTCCACCGAAAGGTGCGGGGCGATGGGGATGAGCAGGATGTTGCGCACTTCGGGCGGCAGGATCGGCCCGCCGGCGGCCAGGGCGTAGGCAGTGGAGCCGGTGGCGCTGGCGGCGATCAACCCGTCGGCGGCGTAGGTGGCCAGGTGCTGACCGTCCACGCTGGCGCCGACGTGGATCGGGCGCAAGTATTGTCCGCGCGCGACGACCACGTCATTGATGGCCTGCCAGATACGCAACGACTCGCCGGAGCGCAGGTGTTCGGCGCGCAGCATCATGCGCTTTTCGACCCAGAAATCCCCGGCCAGCAGTTGATCGATCATTTTCTGCCAGCCGCCTTCATCCGTCTGGAACAGGAACCCCAGGTGGCCCTTGTTGATGCCCATCACCGGGATGTTATGCGGGGCGCACAGGTGCCCGGAGCGCAGCATGGTCCCATCGCCGCCGATGGCGATCAGCAGGTCGAATTCCCCGGCATGGACGCGCTTGCGCAGGTTTTCGTCGTTAAGCAACCCACCGACAGCCTCCGAGCCTTTTTGTTTCAGGTAGGCGCAAACCGTCTCAGTTTCCTGGATGGCATTAGCCAGTTTTGGGGGGGCGGTAACTACAATGTGTTGGGGGACGGTTGATGTCATGGGTAAATTATAAACGTAATTCGTAATGCGTATTGCGTAATGTGTTTCAGATGGAAAGTTTGAAGAGATTACGCATTACGCAATACGCATTAGAGTTTCTCCTCACATACATTTCGAAAACCGCATTTCGCACATCTACCCGGACTATCGTGTGAGCGTTTGACTTCTTCACGGCGTTCGTCGCGGCGAATTTCGGCCAGGATGTCGAGCAGGGCGTTTTCAAGGTCGTGGGTGTAGTCGACGGCAAAATCGCGGTCTGCGTAGTGGATGATGCCGTACGGCGGGCGGGAGCCCATCGTCCGTTCGACGAGCAGGCAGTAGGCCGCCACCTGGTAGATGTGCGAGTCGTAGGGCACTTCGGGCGCGCGCCCCGATTTGACTTCGACCGGGATCAACCGTCCGTTTTGCTCGACGAGGTAATCGGGTTTGCCGGTCAGCCCCAGAGCGTTGTCGTACAATGGTTTTTCGACCTTGCCCCAGGCGCGGGTATCGCTGTAGATCACCCGTCCGCCCGGCAGGCCGGCGGCGCGCCGCTGGCGGGACGACTGCCAGAAGAAGATGACGGCCAGCAGGAAAAGAACAAGGGCGATATAAAGATACAGCATCTCAGCGCTTGTCCGCTTCTTTGATCACTTTCTTGACGCGCGCCAGCCCGGAACCGGATAGGTCCGCCATCCTTTTTTCGAGCGCAGAGATGAATTCGGCCTTGTTTACGGCATTGACGGCCGGCAGGGTTTTCTCGGCGTGTTGGGCCACGTCCTTCGGGCGGCAGGTTTTCAAATGGTCGAGCAAATAGGGGAAGATGACCTGGTTGTATTGCTCGTCCTGCGACGCGGTGCGCGCCAGGGTCTGGACGCCGTTGTCCATCGTGATAACGGAGCCTGCGTCCATGGCCCGCCGGATTTCGGCCAGGTGGGCATAGACCGCGTCGGCTTTGAGTTGGGCCACCGTTCCCAGCGCGATCATCCCGCCCCAGACGAGCCGGTTGCTGCTGCTTTTGAGCAGTTTGATAAAGTCTTCGACGTATTCAGCCACCAGGGACGGATCGATGTAGCCGATTTCATAGAGCACTTTGATGCAGTCTGCGCGGACGTTTTTGTCCTTGCTCCACAGGTTTTCGGCAATCTCGCGGATTCCGGCTGCATCTTTCTGCGCGGCCAAGTCGCGCGCCAGTTCCTGGTTGGGGACTTCGTCACGGCGGTTCTGGAAGTGGGCGATACGGTTCAGGACAGGCATAATGACTCTCTATTTGAGCAGCAGGCTCGTGCCGTACCAAGTCAGCAAAACGAGCGCAATCAGAAGGATAACCATCGCCAATGTGCGGTACAGCCCGGCAGCGATTACCTTGCGCCCGTGGGCGCGGTGCAATTCCGTCCCGGCGGCCAGTTCGGCCTGGTTGATGGACTCGAATCCGTTGCGGCGATACCACCAGGCCCGGCGGCAGTACAGGTATGAACCGATGTCAGATGCGCGGATGGCTTTCATGGCTCTCCATAAGATTAGCACATTTATTCTATCAGAAAGCGAGGCAGATTGCCATTCTCAACAGGACGAACTGCCAAATTGCCGGGTATTTTTCGCCCAAAGAAAAAGCCCCGCTTTTCAGCGGAGCCTTTTTGCTCCCGCAGGGCTGCGCCCTTGCGATTTCTCTTTGCCCTACGCCGGGCGCGATGTCGACAGCCTTACGACCACTTGCCTTGAGCATAGCGCGGCCTGTTTTTCGATCCAAACACCGGTCCGCGCCAACCGGCAGGAAAGATTATGGACAGCCCAGGTCAGTCCACGACCTTATGCTGACGCGAATGGTAGTGGCAGTATCCACAGTAAAGTACAGATCACTGCCAGAGTTACGGACTGCGATCGTTATCATCCCATTTCCGGGTAAGCTCGTAGTTTGAAGACCACTGCAAGTTGAATCCGCCAGATTTTGTTTGCCATACCACCCGATCGTTGCGGTGTTTCCGGTCCGATTGCTGATCCTGATCCTTCCACCGTAGGTATATCTGGGATTGGCAACCCTGAAACATGCCCCACCCGCCGGGACGACATAAGTCCTCGACATTGTGCCAATCGTGATAAAACTATCACAACCGGGTGGAATGATGACAGGTGAAGTTGGAGTAGGAGTGAGCGTGATGGGTGGCGCCGAGGTGATCGTAGGCGTAAACGTCAGGGCGGGAGTCCATGTTTCGGTGGGCGTCATGCTCGTCGTCGGGGTAATCGTTTCAGTCGGGGTATCAGTAACTGTCGCGGTGGCGGTAAAGGTTGGGGGGATGGCGACGGTTGGCGTCAGGGTGTATGTTGATGTGGCGGTGACAGTCGGTGTCGCGGTGCGCGTCGAGGTCTTGGTAGGAGTCAGCGTTGCCGTCCGGGTAGGTGTCTTCGTCTTCACAGGAGGATGCGTCGGTGTGTATGTACTTGGCACAAAGGTCGCTGACGGGAAAAAGATCCAGAGCGTGTTGGTCGCGGTAAC
>JBARBA010000422.1:0-14122 GCA_049792555.1 Anaerolineales bacterium | reverse complement strand
GACCAGCGCCGAACGGGAAACCTTCAGATCATCCCCCGTAGGGGTCAGGATATCGCTGCGCGGCCACGGTGAGCAATGCGCGACGGTGTGCAAAGAAACAGACTTCCGAAGTCTCAGCCCCTTAAAGGGGCAAGCGACTTCGGAAGTCTTGCTTTAACCGCCCGTCTCACGCCGCGCCCAAAAGCGTCGCAGAATGGGTGTGGTAAAATCCGATTGCAAGCAATTTCAAATTCAAAAGGAGCTTTTCCATGCTGTTAAACATACGGGTTTTTGTAGTTATATCCATCCTGGCTATCCTGTTGGGTATCCCGGCAGGGATTGCAAGCGCAGCGCCTTTGGCAACCTGCAATGGGAACACTTGCAATAATCTTGATCCGCAAACTTCAGGATGTACCGCTGTTACCGCAAACATGAAACAAAAGGATGGCACATCGGGATCGGGAACTTTGGAGGTCGAGTTACGTTGGTCATCAGGTTGCAATGCCAATTGGTCACGCGCCACAAATATATATCCTGGTGTTATACGAAGCTTGCGCGCCCAATTGACCGACAATACTACTTCGTATCATGATCTTGTGCTGCCATTCGCCAGCAGTTCATACGGCCAAATTTGGACGAATATGTACAACGGCACCGGCACCCTGTGCGCAATAGGAAATCAAGGTCTGGTTGGCGGCAAAAGTTATGATACAGTTACACCTCCGGCATGTGGGTAGAAATCAACCGGCTTTCTGCAAATTCCATTCGTTCAACAAAATATCAACGCTTTTCCCGATAAAGGAGCTTTTTCATGTTTAAAAACAAGTGGTCTGCAAAGAAAATCATGGTTTATGTCGTGTGCTTTGTGTTCCTGTTCCTGCTTTCGGCCAGGGTCTCTGCCATCGTGTCTGCTTCGGCAGACGAGGCCAATTTGAAACCCATCGCGCAAACCACGAAAAATGGGCTGACGGTATCGATCAACAAGATTACGGCCACTACCGCAAAAACAGACCTGGTTTCCTGTTTTGACTATCCAAGCAACGCCGATTGGCTGCCGCATGTGGCGCTGTATGACGGCGCAAACCGCATTGCGGTGGAAGAAATGAGCCTGATTAATGCCAAAGCCCCGGCTACTTCTGCTTCGAATCACCGTTGTTACCATCTGATCTTTCCCAAAGGCCTGAGCGGGAAGACGGCAAAACTGGTGGTCGAAAAACTGCAAACAACCATCCCCGAAAGCCTCACCCAGGCCATGTGTACTCGGGCGCAGAATAAAATGACCCAAAGCTACCCCGGTTTCTCATTCTCTTGCAACATCGGCGATCATGGCATCGGTTTTTCGATCAACAAAATGCCAAAGGGCATGAACGAAGCCCAGGCCCATGATCTGATCAATAATGCCCTGACGAATACCGCCACAGGCCCCTGGGAATTGACCGTAGCGGTCCCATAAATAAATCGTGAACATTCCAGGTTCCCGGTTTGTATTGTTGAAACCGGGAACCTGGCTTTTTAATGACCAAACCACCTGCAACGAATTTTTTGAAGGTCGACTCACATGAAAAATATCCCACTCAAAACAAAAACATTTCGAATGCTATGCCTGTTCTTTTTTGCGCTGGCAGGCTGCTCCGCGCAGGGCGCGACCGCCCCGGCCCCAACGCTGGCAAACACACCGCCCATCGCAACAACCCCCGCAACCGCAGCTGAAAAGCCTGACGCGCAACCCGCGCTGGCAGTATTAAAGCAAAATGGCGTTACCGTCAGTCTTAACTGGGTCTATGCCGATTCTGACCGGATCGCTGTGGAATACGAAGTAAGCGGCGTTAGCATCCCTGAAGGTTACATGCTGCCTTGCCCGGTGCAATCGATGTCGTTGAGCGATCAGTCGGGAAGCGCCTATGACAGCTATCAGTATGCGTATGGTAATTCGGAAGCGCTTGTGACGCACTGTCAGCCGGAAGCGGACCAGGCAAGCTTTTTGGTGACGCATGATTTTTACGTCCGGCAGCCAGACGGTAACAAGCCGCTGGACTTGGGGCTGGATGTTTTCATCGGCGGCATGGACATCCATTCAGAGAATGGCGACGCTGTCACCATTCCTGATGCTGGCAGGTTTCATTTCGACTTTACTGTCCCTACGGACGGCAAACTTACGCTGAACCCGGTTCAAACCCTGAGCAGGGATGGATTAAGCGTCACGTTAAACCGGGTGGAAGTTAACCCCTCTTTTGTCAACGCTTTTATGTGCATCGAGTATGCGATTAAAAAGGGGTGGTATCCTGACGCTGCTGTGTCCATCGACGGCAAAAAAATACATGCCGACCCTGTTTTAACTTTTCGCACTGATTTTAAGAATAGCGATCCGCCGAATTGGTTTGACCAGTTTACAACCAGTCGCTGTTTTCGCTTCCCCTTCCTGATAAACGCAGGAATGCGCAAAGTTAATACCCCGATGGAAATGACAGTCTCATTGGAAAGTATGAAGATCAATATTATGGATGCGGCCACCCAGGATGACTGCGCCGCGATCAGAGCAAAAACGCAAAAGACATATCCAGACCTGGATTTTGTGTGCGAGATTGGCGGCGGAAGGCCCGGCGAGTATGGCATTTTAATAAAAATAACCAAGACGCCGGCAGGCATGAGCACGGACGATGCGCAGAAAATTGCCCAAGATGGCTTCGTGAGTGTTATCAACGGGCCGTGGGACTTCCACCTTCAACTGCCGTAGGAAGTGGAAATACGCAATACGAATTACGCAACAAAAAAAGCCCCGCAGAAAACGCGGGGCTTTTTTTACGCATATGGGTGACCGGCTCTTAATCACTGCCTGCCTCCAGCGCATACGCAATGGCCTGCTCCATGCTCATGGCGCGGCCTGCAGCCCGGGCAGCGGCGAAGGCCGCTTCGTCGAGTTGGGCGTGGATGGCGGCCAGGTCGCGGTCTACATCCGCCTGTTCGACGGGCGGGCGGCGGCTGTCGATGGTTTCGCGCGCCGCATCCGCCCAGCCATACAGCCGCACCGATTGCGCAGGCCGCCCCCGCCGGACGGCCAGACTGGCGAAACCTTCCAGGGTATAGATGACGCCAATCGTGCTGTCTATTTCGGTGAAACGCTGCCGGCTTTCCTCAAACAGCCTGCCGGCGCGCCCGGTATCGCCCTGCCACAGGGCTGAGTATCCCAGCTTGACGGGCACCCAGTCGGCAAGAGGCAAATTGACTCCCGTCTGTTTGGCGAGAGACAGACTCTCTTCGTAATAGGCGCTCGCCTGGGCGTAGTCGCCCTCGCGCGAGGCCAGTTCCCCCAGTTGGATCAGGCTGTAAACGATACTTTCGCCCCTTCCCAAGCGCCGGTGGATTGTCAGGGTTTCCTCAAGCCAGCGGTGCGCAGTGCGATAATCTCCCTGCCTTAGCGCCAGGAGGCCCAAATCGGACAGGCAATAGGCCATGCCGACCGGGTATTTGGTTTCACGGCACAGGGTCAGGGCTTCATCCAGGTAGGCGCGCGCGCGCTCGGAGTCATTGTTGTCCACATTGCTTGCCAGGTGATGCAACGCCATGATAATGCCCAGTTTATCTCCCAGTTCGCGATAAAGCGCCAGGCTTTCGGTCACCAGTTGCCGCCCCTCTCCAACGTCGCCGCTCTTGAAAATGACGATCCCCAGGTGGAGCAGGCTGAACGCAGTCCCCTGCCCGTCCCCCAATTTTTGGCATAAGGCCAGACTCTCCTCAAGGATCGGCCCTGCGCTCTGGTCAGAATCGCCGAACAGCAATAAATAGCCCTGGATGCCCAAGGCCCTGGCCCGCAGGACGGTCTGTGACAGCACTTCGGGCTGCTTCAGGAGCTGCGCCAGCCAATTGCGCCCGCTGTGGGAATAACCGGCCTCCGTCCAAAAGCGCATCAGGGCGTTGACCAGGCGCAGCCCAAGCCGGGCGTCATTGTCCAGCGACCACTCCAGCGCGGCGCGGATGTTATCGAGTTCCAGTTCCAGGCGTCGCAGCCATTCCACCACCCGCGGGCCGGTCAGTTCCGGCTCGGCGCGTTCTGCCAGGGCGAGGAAATATTTCAGGTGGTTGTTGCGGACTTCCAGCCCTTCGCCTGCGTCGGAGAGTTTCTCGCGCGCGTATTGGCGGACGGTTTCCAGCAAGCGGTAGCGCGTCTCGGCACTTTCATACCCGGCCCCCTGCGGGGACGCGGCGGGCGCGATGTCCACGTCAACCACCACCAGGGATTTGTTGACCAGTTGCGTGAGCGGTTCGAGCACATCCAAAGGATGAAGGTTGAAAGATGCCCCCCCATCGGGGGCAAGCGGATGAAGGACCCCATCTTTTGAACTTCCTTCATCTTTCACCCCTTCAACACGGTGAACGCGAGACGAACCGTCAGGGCGACGCTTTTCGTTTTCGTCCTTGTCGGCGCAAACGGCTTCGGCGGCTTCCAGCGTCCAGCCGTCGGAAAACACGGACAGTCGCCGCAACAAGGCGCGCTCACGTTCAGAGAGCAGGTCGTAGCTCCAGTCGATCAAGGCGCGCAGGGTTTGCTGGCGCGGCAGGGCGGTGCGGCTGCCGCCGGTCAACAGGCGGAAGCGGTCGCCCAGGCGTTCGGCAATCTGCTCCACTTTGAGCATGTTGACGCGCGCCGCTGCCAGTTCGATCGCCAACGGGATGCCGTCCAGCCGGGAGCAGACCTGGGCCACAGCCTGCACGTTTTCATTCGTCACCGTGAAGGCCGGCAGCGCGGTTTGGGCGCGTTCGATAAACAGGCGTCCGGCTTCGGACTGCATGACCGTTTCGACGGACTGCGCGAGGTGGGCGTCGGGGATGGAAAGGGAAGGCACGCGATGGATGATTTCACCCGGGACGCCGAGCGATTCGCGGCTGCTGGCAAGGATGCGCACGCCGGGGCAGGCCTGCAACAGCGCCTCGGCGAACTGCGCCGATGCGCCGACCAAATGCTCGCAATTATCGAGCATCAACAAGACGGTCTTTGCCCGTAAATAATTCGTCACTGTATCGAGCAGGATGCGGCCTTTTTCTTCGCGCAGGCCCAGCGTGGTTATGACCGTTTGCATGAGCAGCGCCGGGTCGGCCAGCGAGGCCAACTCGACGAACCAGACTCCGTCGGGGAAGGAGTCGAGCAACCCGGCGGCCACTTGCAGCGCGAGACGGGTTTTGCCCCCGCCGCCGGGGCCGGTCAGGGTGGTCAGGCGGCTGGTTGCAATCAGTTGCTTGATGGCGTCGATTTCTTTTTCGCGCCCGACGAAACTGGTCAACTGTGCGGGCAGGTTGGTGCGGAAGGCTTCCAGGCTTTTGAGCGGCGGAAACCCGGACGGCAGGTCGGGGGCCGATAGTTGGTAGATGTGTTCAGGGCGGATGAGGTCTTTCAGTTGCCACTCGCCCATATCGCGCAGTTCTGCGCCCTGCGGGAGATGTCCCCGCGTGGCTTCTTCGGCGGCAGCCGAGAGCAGGGTCTGTCCCCCGTGCGCGGCGGACAGCAGCCGCGCCACGCGGTTGAGTGACAGGCCAAAGTAATCGCCGTCGCGCGCTTCGGCTGCGCCGGCGTGCAAGGCGATGCGGACTTTGATCGGCGTTTCGCCCCAGCTTTCGGCCTGGAGCGCGCGCTGCGCGGCCAGCGCGGCATCCAACGCTTCGGGCGCGCCGGAAAACGCGGCGCAAAATTCATCGCCGATGGTCTTGAAGACCGCGCCGTGATGGCTCTCAATGGCCTGGCGCAGGAGCGCGTCATGCCGGGCCAGGGCGGCCTGCATCGCTTCGGGACGCTGTTCCCAGAGTTGGGTGCTGCCTTCGATATCGGTGAAGAGGAAGGTGACGGTGCCGGTGGGGAGGTTGTTGAGTGCCATCTTGATCCTGCTGTGTGGGTCGAAAACGCGCCAAATATCTCCATCAAGTATAGGGTAATTTGGCGCGGACGGCAATAATCAATTTAGCAAATGACCCACCCGAAAGATTTTCCTATGCCCGGCAGGTTTGAAATTAGCGGCAAGGATAGTAAAATCAAACTCGTCCGGCGCGCACTCGCCTGCCCGGTTGAAATCGAACAAGAACCTTGCAAAACCGCTTTGAGACGCCGGGCTTGCGTTTTGGATGCCCAGCCTGACGTTGCACAAGGATGCCCATGCCGAAACCAGACAATTTTTCCATTCGACGTTCAGTCACCAAAGGCATTGAACGGGTGGTTTATACACCCCGCAATCGCCGCTTCGAAACGCCCATCATCATGCAGCATGGTATGTGGCATGGGGCCTGGTGTTGGCAAGCCTGGCAGGAATTGTTTGCCATATGGGGCTGGGAAACGCACGCGCATAGTTTGCCGGGGCACGGCGGATCGCCCGCGCAGCGCCCCGTCCGCTGGGCAACGCTCAACTACTATTTTGAATTTCTCAAGGCCGAAATCGAACGCCAGCCCTGCCCCCCGGTGTTGATGGGCCACAGCATGGGCGGCGCGTTGACGCAGTGGTACCTGAAAGACGGCGATTCCCTGCCGGCGGCGGTGTTGGTTGCGCCGTGGACTTCGCACAACATGCTGCCATCCGTTTTCCACTCGATGAAACGCGATCCATTGGGCGCTTTACTTTGTACCCTGACCCTGACAACCACGCCGCTGGTGCGCAACCCGGCCCGCGTCGCCGAAATGTTTACCCACCCCGGGGCGCTCTATTCGCCGGAAGAACTCCGGGCGCGCCTGGGGCCGGAGTCGTTGTGGGTATTGGCGCAGTACAATCCGCTCTGGTGGACGCCGGCAACCGGCAGCCCCATTCCGCTGCTGTGGCTGGCGGGCGCAGCCGACGCGATCATCTCTGAACCGGAAGAGCGCCGCTCCGCCGCGTATTACGGCGCAGAGTACGTCGCCGTTCCGGGCGCGGGACATAACCTGATGATGGAAAAGAATTATCTCGAAACCGCAGAGACTATTCACCAGTGGCTGAACAAGCGTGGTATAAGGTAGTCAACGAGTCTCGTTTTCGCATGGGTATAAAATTCCGCCGCCCTGAGACCAGCCATTATTGAATCTTCTGCTTAACGGGAAAGAACAAAACCTATCCGCAGATTACACAGAAAAAATCGTATCATTTCAATCATTGGTGGTTGAGTAGGCGGCGGTGCAGTTCCGCCGCCGTACCGCGTAGTCCCCGGCAGGGGGAAACCACCATGTAACAGCAATCTCCCCAAAATATTGAAATGATACAAAAAATCCGTAAAATCTGCGTAATCTGCGGAGAAATCCCGCTCGGAACGGGAGAGCCTGAATATTGAGATCCCCATGAGCGCCTTTGACCTGAACTTCATCAGCCTGTATCGCATCAACGGCAACGAATGGCCGGTGATGCCCGGCCTGCTGGCCCTTAACCCGCCGCGCAAAACCGCGCGCGGACGCGAGCAGGACCGTTTGCTTGTCTATCTGACGCTGGCGGGCAGCGTGGCATACTCGCCTGCCGAGTATGGCGAGCTTACCGCCAAAATCGCCGAAAGCTTTTACGGCGCCGCCGGCTCGATGACGTTGGCGCTAAAGACTGCGGTGGAATGGCTAAACGCGTCCCTGGTGGAGCACAACGGGCAGGGACAATATAGCGTGGGCGCGCTGGTGCTGGCGGCTTTGCGCGGCAATTCACTGTACATTACGCAATGCGGCCCCACCCACGTCTACTGGCTGATGAGCGGCGAGGCGCGCCATTTTAACGATGCAACCCTGGCCGGGCGGGGGCTTGGCTTAAGCGAAAAAGCGCAAATGTACTTTTCCCAGGTCAACTTGAACGTCCATGACCGCATGTTGTTCTGCGCCGCCTTGCCGCCCAACTGGGACAAGTCGCTTTCGGAAGAGCGCGGCAACGCTTCGCTGGAGACCACCCGCCGCCGTTTGCTGGCGATCACCGACACAAACGTCAGCGCGGTGCTCTTCCAGGCGGTGGAGGGCAGCGGGGCAATGAATGTCCTGAGGGCTGCCCCTTCACGGGCGCCGGCCAAGAGTGAGCAGCCAGCGGTGAACAGCCTGCCCGCGCAAGAGAGTAACCAGGCCTCAGTGGACAGCGCCCCAAAGCCGCCGGACGAGAGTCCGGCAGTCACTGCGCCTGCGCAGGTTACTCCCCTTACGGGAACACAGCCCCCTGCGCGGGCGCGGACTGCCGCCAGAAAGAAATATTGGCCCAAGCTGGAGTTGCCGATCTCCCCCGAGCGGCGCGCAAAGCTAAAGAAAGGGGTGCAAGCCACAGCCTCCTTCCTGGCCCGGTCCATTCAATCGGCGCGGCGCTTTGGACGCAAAGTTTCGGGCGCGGCTGAAAAGATGGTTCCGCGCCTGCTGCCGGACGAGCAAGAGCAGAACCCTGCCGGTTCCCCCGGTTCGTGGCTGGCCTTTATTGCCGTCGCCATCCCTTTACTGGTCGTCACGGTCAGCGTCCTGGTTTATTACCAACTCGGTCAACCAGACATATTTTATTCTTATTACAACAAAGCCCTGACAGCCGCCCAACAGGCGCAGAGCGAGCAAAACCCGACCAACCTGCGCACCGACTGGGAAACCGTCTTGAGTATGCTGCACGGGGCCGAGCGCTACCCGATCCCTGAAAAAATGGGCGAGGTGCTCCAGTTACGCAACCAGGCCCAGCAAGGGCTTGACAAGCTGGACGGCATCCTGCGCGTCAAATACCGCCCGGCGTTCAGCAGCCCCCTGCGCCGCATGAGTGTGACGCACATGGCCGCCTCGGACATCGACGTGTACCTGCTTGACGACCTGACCGGCAGCGTCATCCGCGGCAGCTTGAACGGGCAAAGCTACGTCGCAGACCCCGGCTTCGCCTCTTGCAAACCGGGGACCTATAACGGCGTGGGCGTTAGCCGTTTGATCGACATCGTGGCCCTGCCGCGCACCAACCCAAGCGGAGCGTCGTTGATCGGGATCGACGCATCGGGCAACCTGCTTTATTGCGCCAGCGGCGAGGCACCCAAAGCGGTCAGCTTGCAAGCGCCGGACGTGGGCTGGAACGGGATTACCGCCATTGCCTATGACGCCAACAACCTGTACGTGCTCGATGCTCCCGGCCGGGCCGTGTGGGTCTTCTTTGGCACAACGGATATTCAATTTCCCCAAAAGCCATATTTCTTTTTTGAGTCGCAGGTGCCCAACGGCATGGAACAGGCCGTCGGCATGACCGTCAACGGCGACGATCTCTACCTGCTGCACAAAGATGGACACCTGACCACTTGCACCCTGAGCCGCATCCAGGCCTCCCCCACCGGCTGCACCGACCCGGCCATCTTCGTGGACACACGCCCCGACCACGTCAGCGGCGTCACGCTGACCGACGGAGTGTTCTCGCAGATCGCTTTCACCAGTCCGCCGGACCCGGCCGTGGCTTTACTCGAACCGTATACGCAGGCCATTTTCCGTTTCAGCGCCCGCGCGCTGGAATTGCAAAACCAGATCCAGCCTGACACCGGGAAAGATAACCCCCTGCCGGCCAATGAGACCCTGACCGCCATGTCGTTCAGCCCGAACAAAGTCTTGTTTGCCTTTGTGGGCGGGCAGCTTTATTTTGCAAATCTCCCTTAGGCCGTGGTTGATAAACTCTCCATCGCACACCGTCCCGGCGTCCCTTCGGGAGAGCACGCCAAGCCCGCTGACCTTAAGAAAACTCTGGGGATGTAAAGTCCAGCTATTCTTTTTTACCTCATTTTCTGGTATATTAAGACAAGTTATCTCCACATACTGTTATCAAATTCTTTTCTTGCAAGAGATAGGACAACAAAGGCGCACCTTTGGGTTCTTTGTGAAACGGATAGGTTGGTTTCCCATCTGCACAATCACAAAGGAACATTCGGAGCGCATTGCGCTTTTATATACTAAAGGAAAAATTCTGCTATGTTCAGAAAACTTGTTTTGGTACTCTCTCTCATTGTAGTATTGATTATGCCTACTGGTATTGTGTTAGCAGGGCAAAGTCAATATGATGGCGAAATAAAAAAACCGAATGGCGATGTTGAATTTTAAGTACTTCGAGAAAGTTTCTACCACAACCACGCTTCCAACTGGAGCGGCTTCAGGTTGTAAGGGAATAACATATGGTGTAACTTACTACGATGGTCTCAACAATCCAACTATTTCTTTTTCGCAAACAGTAAACTGGTGTTATGATGGTACTAAGATAACATCAGTTACCCATACACATGGTACTAAGACTTATCAAGGGTTTTATAAATATAACGGGTTGCTTGCAGATAACCATAGCGGTGGAGTAGGCAAGACTTCTTTCTACGCTTACAGTCAAGCAAACATGTGCGAAACAGTACCGGGATTTGGATGCAATTGGTATATCTACCCATCAGTTACTGAAACAGTTTACGGTAACGGCACTTTTAGTGCTAGCGTAACAAAATAGGAGATAATAAATGTCCAGTTCAACAATTGGTGAACAGAAAAAAGGATATTTAGTTTGGGGCAGCTTCGTTGTGTTGTTGGCTCTTCTTGCTGCTGCTGGCTATCTGCTAGGTCCCTATGCTCTTACTCTTTTGGCTATCGGGATCGTAAGCGTAACAGGGTTGGCGCTTTTTCTTAAGCAAAAAACTCTGGCAATAAAAGTTGCGGGATTACTCATTTTTGCGCTCTGTTTAATTTTGCTGTTAACTGCCCCATCTTGGTTATCCCGACTAATTTCATAAATGCGTGTGAGGTTGCAAGAATAATCTGGAAAATGGCCTACTTTTCGAGAAAGTAGGCCAAAAAATCCGCACATTTTTGAAGTCAATTAAAAGCCGTGTTTTTTACGTCATTTTTAGGTGTCATAGGGATAAAATAAGTCGGCTTACTTTCGCCACATTCTTTTTTGTAAGCCACAGGACAACAAAGGCGCACCTTTGGGTTCTTTGTGAAACGGATGGGTTTGCCTGCCATCTGCACAATCACAAAGGAACAAAGGTGTTTTGTTATGCAAAAACACCCTCACTCAGCCATATATGATAAGGAGTTCACTATGGACGATTTTTTCAAAGCTCGTGATACGCTAAAAGTTGGCAACCGGCAGTACAGCATTTACCGGCTGGATGCGCTCGAAAAGATGGGCTTGGCTCAATTGAGCAAGCTGCCCTTCTCGATCCGCATCATGCTTGAAGCGGCGCTGCGCCAGTGCAATGACCGCGAAATTACCCAGGCAGACGTGAAGAACATTGCCGCCTGGACGCCCGACCCCGGCGCGGGCCGCCCCGGCATTCCCTTCCTGCCGGCGCGCGTGGTGATGCAGGACTTCACCGGCGTCCCGGCGGTGGTGGACCTGGCGGCCATGCGCGAAGCCGTGGCGCGCTTGAAGAACGACCCGAAGAAGATCAACCCGCTGGTGCAGGTCGATTTGGTCATCGACCATTCGGTGCAGGTCGATTTCTTCGCCAGCAACGACGCGCTGCAGCGCAATACCGAAGTCGAGTTCCAGCGTAACACCGAGCGCTACGAGTTCCTGAAATGGGGCCAGAAGGCCTTCAGCAACTTCCGCGTTGTGCCGCCCATGACGGGCATTGTCCACCAGGTCAACCTCGAATATCTGGCAGACGTGGTGATGACCAGGGCAGAGACTTCGGAAGTCTTGGCCTTCCCCGACACACTGGTCGGCACCGACTCGCACACCACCATGATCAACGGCCTGGGCGTCGTCGGCTGGGGCGTGGGCGGCATCGAGGCCGAGGCCGTGATGCTCGGCCAGCCGATGGACATGTTGCTGCCGGACGTGATCGGCTTCAGGCTCTACGGCAAGCTCCGGGACGGCGTGACCGCCACCGACATGGTGCTGACCGTCACGCAGATGCTGCGTAAAAAGGGCGTGGTGGATAAATTCGTCGAGTTCTTTGGCCCCGGCCTCGAAGCGATGGCTGTGCCCGACCGGGCGACGATTGCCAACATGGCCCCCGAATACGGCGCGACGATGGGCTTCTTCCCGGTGGACAACGAGACGCTGCGCTATATGCGCCTGACGGGCCGCCCTGAGGAGGTCATCGCGCGCACCGAGGCTTATTGCCGCGCCCAGGGCTTGTTCCACGACGCGAACACGCCCGCGCCCGAATTTACCGGCACGCTCGAATTGGACCTCGGTTCCGTCGTCCCGTCCCTGGCGGGGCCGAAGCGTCCGCAAGACCGCGTGGCGCTCAGCGACATGAAACAAGTCTTCGAGGCGGCCCTGACCGCGCCCGTCAAGGAACGCGGCTACGGCTTTTCAGATAGCGACCTGGCCCGCTCGGCGGCTTTTTCGGAAGATACATCGCCCATCCCCTACCCCCTACAGGGACACAGTGGGCAGCCCCTGCGGGGACAAGCTCGCCCGGTGATTACATTGAAACACGGCGCAGTGGTCATTGCCGCGATCACGTCCTGCACCAACACGTCCAACCCGTCGGTGATGGTGGCTGCCGGGCTGGTGGCAAAGAAAGCCCTCGAAAAAGGGCTGACCGTCAAGCCGTACGTCAAGACCAGCCTGGCTCCCGGTTCGCGCGTCGTCACCGAATACCTGAACGCCGCCAACCTGAGCGAACCGCTGGCGAAGTTGGGTTTTAACGTGGTCGGCTACGGCTGCACCACCTGCATCGGTAACAGCGGCCCGCTTCCGGGGGAGGTGGCGAAAGCCGTCAGCGGCAGCGATCTCGTCGCCGCGGCGGTCATCTCGGGCAACCGCAACTTCGAGGGGCGCGTCCATCCATTGGTAAAGGCCAATTACCTGGCCTCGCCGCCGCTGGTGGTGGCGTACGCCCTGGCGGGCACCGTCGACATCGACCTGAACAACGAGCCGCTCGGCGAGGGCAGCGACGGCCCGGTCTACCTGCGCGACATCTGGCCGACGGCCCGCGAAGTGGCCGACGTGGTGGCGTCGAGCGTCAAAAGCGCTATGTTCTCCGATAAATACGCGGGCGTCTTTGCGGGCGCGCAGATGTGGCAGGATATTTCCGTCGCCGAGGGCGACCTGTTCGCCTGGAACGCGGCCTCGACCTACATCCAGCACCCGCCCTTCTTCCAGTCGCTGACGCTGGACGTGGCGCACATCACCCCGATCATGGGCGCGCGCGCATTGGGCGTCTTCGGCGATTCGATCACCACCGACCATATTTCCCCGGCGGGCAACATCGCCGCCGACAGCCCCGCCGGCAAGTTCCTGCAAGAGAGCAGCGTGCAGCCGCGCGATTTCAATTCGTACGGTTCGCGGCGCGGCAACGACCGCGTGATGACGCGCGGCACGTTCGCCAACATCCGGCTGAAGAATATGCTGGTGGCCCCGAGGGAAGGCAATTGGACGAAGTATTTTGGGGAATCGGCGGTGGATGGTCAGGAAATGCCGATCTACGATGCTGCGATGCTGTACAAGAATGCCGGTGTGCCGGTTATCGTCCTGGCCGGTAAGGAATATGGCACTGGCTCCAGCCGCGATTGGGCCGCCAAGGGCACGCTGCTGTTGGGCATCAAGGCCGTCATCGCCGAGTCGTTCGAGCGCATCCATCGCTCCAACCTGGTGGGCATGGGCGTGCTGCCGCTGCGCTTCGCGGACGAGAGCGTCGATTCGCTCGGGCTGACCGGCAGCGAGACTTTCGATATCGAGGACTTGGGCGACAATGTCGTACCATTGTCGATGTTGACTGTGAAGGCAACCAGGGCCAATGGCACGGTGATCACCTTCAAGGCCCAAGTCTTGCTCAACACGGACGTGGAAGTCAACTACTATCGCAACGGCGGGATTTTGCATACGGTGTTGAGGAATATGGTCAGGTAACCCCCTCCGGCGCTATGCGCCGCCTATCCTAACGGGCATCCCCCAAATCCGGCTTGGTTTCGTCGGATTTGGGGAATGCCCAGAAAGAACACCCTCGATAAGCGATCTTTACTCGTCTCGGTGTTTTTTCGAAAATGCAACCCGCCAGGCAAACTGACAGAAATTCTCATTATGGGTTTTGTAGGTATCTTTTCAATCACCGGTGGTTGAGTAGGCGGCGGTGATGTCCCGCCGCCGTACCCTGGCACCGCCCGCCACACCTGTCCCGGCGTCCCTTCGGGAGGGCAGGTGTCGAAACCACCTGACAACAACAATGTCCCCAAAATATTGAGATGATACTTTTGTAGTAGCGACTTCAGTCGCTTTTTCGGCGAGAAAGCGACTGAAGT
>JBARBA010000421.1:0-12470 GCA_049792555.1 Anaerolineales bacterium | reverse complement strand
AGTAGGCGGCAACGCTTCTCCGATGCTCACTGTTTGCTCAAGTGTCTCTTCATATTTGATCGGTGTGAATTTTTGAGTCATGTTTGAAGTTTACCACTCCGTCCCAACTCCTCCGACAAACTGCTAGCAAACCTTTGTATCCTCTCAATCATCGGTGGTTGAGCGGTGTCCTGAGCTGGTGGTTGAGCCTGTCGACATCGTGCCCGCAGGGTAAACCCTGTCGAAGGGCGGGCAGCCGTGACGAAACCACCTTGTCAAAGAAATCAAGAAGCTGGCGGTCATTGGATCGCCAGCTTTTGCGTACTTGTAGCCAGGAATGCTTTTTCCGATGTACAATACCTGTGTGCTGCGCAGGCGGCGCGCCAGACCATCCATAAGACATTCGTTGGTCGCCACACATACCCCCTGTTGAACGGTTCCGTCTATCTATCAAGGAATGTGCAAATGAATAATAAAAAAATAGAAATCGCAATTCTAGTTATCGGATTACTACTCTCAGGTTTTACATGTCTTTTCGGTGACAACATCTATAAGCAACTCACAGGTCATTCATTTGCTGAAAGTCAATCAACACAAACCCCTATTTTTGTAATAGTCACAGCAACTGTACCACAAGTTGTTAATCAACCAACGGTAACAATATATAGTCAAGCCACTGATACGCTACAACCAGCAGTAGATGAGACACATTTATCTCCAACTAATGTTTCTCAATTATCTACGCTGTCTTGTTTATCAACGCAATACTCATCTTTAGGAAAAGGGTGGACTAGCGAAGCAATGTTTCTGCCAACTCGCAAAGGCGCGACAAGAATTTTTACCCATTGCCCCCCCATGACGACTATTCAATACGATTCAATTGCAGTTGATGACGAAATTACTAAAGTGGAATTAGTTTGCAGCGACTCGACTATCGACATCTCTAGTCTTTTTATACCTTATAAAGTACCCAATCAGATATTGCTATTTTGGCGAAGTTCACGAATAGAATTGAAACAAAATTGCAGAATCGACTTCACTATTCACGATACACAAGGCGATCAAATTGGCTTGATGATAAAAGAAAGTGAGCCGTGAAAAACTACGCGGTGCTAAAAGCCAAAACCGGCCCAATACCAACCGTTGGCACGCCCCTTACACAACAGAACTCTTGGAATGAATAAATTTCTTGCTTCAAGGAGTAAAGGATGAGTTCAAAAAAACTTCTGTTATTGGTAATTTTGTTGACTTCCCTTGTTGCAAGTTGCAGTACTCCGCCGTCATCGAATCCGAATGGAAGCAATCAAGACACAAATATTGAAATTCAAATAACTGGTACTGAATCAAAAGAATTTGAAACAGAAACAATACCCCAACAAAATTGTACTGGTGTTGCCGATGTAGAAAACTCGACAGGAAAGTCCAGGACTATACAATACGTTATAGAAGTTCAAAATGGGGCATCTGTAAATGCAAACGGACAAGTTGGTTTTGCTGGCACCGATATTGAACTGGGTGCTACTGTTGCAAGTCAGTTTGGGCAATTGTATGGAACATCTGAGACCCTAACCCGCTCAATTACTGTAAAAGCAAAGCCTGGTACTAACATGCAACATGTTATTCGACAGGTAGAAATCTGGAAAGTAGGACAGGCCAAAATATCAGTTGGTGGACAACAAACTATCATTCCCTTTAAGTTTCGTTCTGACTTTGCGATAGAACTTGTTAACAGTCAAGATTTGGGTTGTGATACAACGCAAAATCAAGAGCCAGTAAATATCCCAACTGCTACTTTATCAGCCTCTCCCCAAGGTTCTTCATCGATAATTCCACCGCCTGCCGAAATTTCCGCTATGCCTTTATTGCCTCACAAAATCGAAGGTATTGGCACAGGAATTTTTGGTCAAGCGACATATTCTGATGGCAGTGCCGCATTTTCTCAACAAGAATTAAATACATCACATTTCAAAATACAATTAATCAATCCAGATACCACGTCAAATGGTTGTGGCACTGCTTGGTATACGGTTAATGAAGTCTGGTTTGGCAGTGGAAGCAAAACAACCCTATATTTGAACGGAACTGCTGTTGGAGAATTATTTCAAGGCGTTGGCAAGCATGGATATATGATTCCTCTATCTGTAAACGCAGGCGATGAACTCTGTGTTAATCCAATTCCGTCTGGTGGGTTTAATATGAATTTAGGTGCTGACATATATTATCATTACGACAGTTTTTGTTATCGTGGTCACTGTTAAATAAAAGCATTCCAACACCGCATGGTGTGTCCTGAAAAGTCATCGCCTGCCAAATTTCCCCAAGCAGATTCAAAAATTTCCTTGGGGACTTCCGGCAAACCCCTTCTCCCCAAAATTCGACCCTGCCTTACCAAAATGAAACTTGTATTCACCCCCCAAATCATGTACACTATGTATAGTAATTTGTGAACCGCGTCACAGGTTGGGGGACTCCACCAGCCAGGCCCCACAACCAGCCAGAATGCTTCGAACCACAGCCGCATACGCAAACGCTTCACACCGGCGCGCATCCGTCGCCTAAAAATCCGGGACGTTTGCGAGCATATCTGAATCCTATTCAGATGCATCTTCGGTCACATTCAGAGCCATCTAAACGCTTGCATAACAAACAACCGCCCCAGCCGCACCAAACCGCCCGGCGCGTTTGCATCCCTGCCCAAGGCGGCGCAAACCGCCCACCCCGCCCTTCAAAACCATTACAAATCGCCCAACCATGTTGAATCCCCCAAAAAATTGGCGTATCCTCTAAGCATCGGCCAAAAACCGCACCCCCAGCCCTGAAACGCAAAAACCGGTAGGAATGGCCGAAGTACCTGTAGGAATCGCCGAAGTACCTGTAGGAACCACCGCAGTACACGTAGGAGTCGCC
Organism: Anaerolineales bacterium; assembly: GCA_049792555.1. Lineage (GTDB taxonomy): Bacteria > Chloroflexota > Anaerolineae > Anaerolineales > Villigracilaceae > UBA5195. The sequence goes on along the minus strand of JBARBA010000421.1, from coordinate 9,584 downwards.
GCAGTACGCGTAGGAGTCACCGCAGTACACGTAGGAACCGTCGAAGTGCATGTAGGAGTCGTCGAAGTACGTGTAGGAGTCATCGCAGTACACGTAGGAACTGCCATTCAGCAGACCGTTTTTTCAACCCCAAAAACGCCGGGCGTCCGGCGCTTGTCCCCACTTCCTCTTATCGAAAGGAGCACGACATGCCTCACCCTAAAATTACCACCAACGATCAGCTTGGCGCAGCCAAACTGGTCATCGACGCCAGCCTGGCCGACGCCGAGATCAAAGAACTGGTCGGCGCTTACGGCTACAACGACCAGAAACTCGCCGCAGGCAAACAATTGTACGAGAGCGCCAATGCCGCCGTCACCGCCCAGGGCATCGCCGAAAGCGCCCAACTGGCCGCCTCCGACGCACTGGCCGCCGCCAAAACCCCCGCCGTCGACGCCTACCAGTCCCTCGCCAAAACCGCCCGCGCCACCCTGCCCGCCTCCGCCCTGCCCGGCCTCAACCTGGGCGGACGCATGCCGCAGGGCACCAACGCCTTCTGCGCCGCCGCCGGTCAACTGTTCGACGCCGCCGCCAGCCTCGGCGCCCTGGCCGAATATGGCTACGACGCCGCCAAACTGAGCGCCGAACGCGCCAAGATCAGCGCCTACGAAGACGCCAACCGCCTCCAGGAAACCGCCAAAAGCCGGGCCGTCACCGCCACCCGCGAACAGAACGCCGCGCTGACCGCCCTCAACCAATGGCTGGCGCAATACGTCAAGATCGCCCGCGTGGCCCTGCGTGCCAAGCCCGACCTGCTCAAGCGACTGGGCGTCGTCTCCCGCGTCGGCCCCACCGCCGCCCAACGCGCCGCCCGCCAGAAGAAAACGCCTGCCGCGAGCGCAACGAACACCGTTGAAGGGCCTGCAACTGAAGGGCCTGCGGCGTCGTGACGCCGGATTGAGTTCATCTTACAGAGTACCAAAACCTGACAGGTCTCTCAGTCTACGACCACGTCCGGCGCACTGTGGGGACATTTGTCCGTGAGCGGCAGGGCGTACCGGAGACCTGTCAGGTTTTAAGATGAGTCCATTCGGTATTGACGATACACCTGCCGCGGGTTATCCTCTTTGGGGTGAAAGATATACCCAAATGGCAAACGTAAAGACTGCAATCTCCCTCCCAAAAGCACTCTTCGAGCAAGTTGAAGACCTGGCGCACGAAATGAAGGTCTCGCGCAGTCGTCTCTTTGTCCTGGCGCTCGAAAACTTCATACGCGAGTACCAGGACAGACAGTTGTTCGACAAGATCAATCAAGCCTATGAAGGCGCTCCGCCTGATGAGACGGAACAAAACCGGCTCCAGCAAACCCGCCGCCAGCATGGGCGTATGGTTCAGCGCCCCAAACAGGGGTAAAAATGGGTTGCGCTTCACCGCGCAGCCCTGAACCCGTCGCGCAGTTCCACAGAAGAAGCTACATATGTCCATCATTTCTTTAGAACTTGCCAAACATTCCGACGCAGAAGCATTAGCCCAAATATCCAGGAGGGCTTTCCACAGCGATGCGGATTGCGGAGGAAAAGGGGAAGGCGGCCCTCCGGGCTACGATTCGCATCAATGGCAGGCTGCCATCATGCGCAAAGCGGCCTATTACAAAATCCAGGTTGACGGCGAAATTGCCGGCGGCGCGATTGTTTTCAACAAAGGGCATGGTCACTATTCCCTGGGCCGCGTCTTTCTCGACCCGGCGTATCACCGGCAAGGTATTGGGTTGGAGGCAATGCGCCTCCTGTATGAGCAATTCCCCGCTGCGCAAAAGTGGTCTCTGGAAACGCCGCCCTGGAACACGCGGACAAGAAACTTCTATCTCAAACTCGGTTTCCGGGTTGTGAAAGAGACCAGGGATGATGTATTTTTTGAAAAAGTGATGTTGTCATAAACGGCGAATGGGCTTGCCCTTCACGGCGCAGCCCTGAACCCGTCGCGCAGGCCGGGCGCGTTGCGCAGTTTCACCTTTGGACAAGCGGCGCTGCCGCAGGAATGGAGTAAAATTTGATCTACAGTCTGAGCGGAACCACGCAAAGGAGAAACCCCCATGCAATGGCAGGAAATTCGCAGCCACTACCCTGAGCAGTGGCTGCTCGTCGAAGCCATCAAGGCGCACTCCGAAACCGGCAAACGTATTTTGGAGCAACTGGCCGTTGTGTCTGCCTATCCCGATTCGGCGGCTGCCATGCAGGGGTATTCCCAGCTCCATCGTGAAGCGCCCGATCGTGAACTGTACGTTTTTCACACCAGTCGCAAGACGCTGGATATTGCCGAGCGGAAATGGCTGGGCATCCGGGCCGCCCGATGAAAATACGCCTGCAGGATGGTTTGCCATACGTGACGGTGACTTTGGATCATCGCGGCCAACAGCTATTGCTTGATAACGTGCTGCTGGACACCGGCTCTGCGGGAACCATTTTTCCAGCCGACAAGGTGGCTGCGCTGGGGGTGCAGTACGAACCCGAGGACATGGTTCATCGCATTCGCGGCGTGGGAGGCGCAGAGTTCGTTTTCACCAAGTACGTTGATCATATCCGGCTGGGCGAATTGGCCGTCGACAGTTTTGAAGTTGAAATTGGGGCAATGGATTATGGCTATGACATTGAGGGGATCGTCGGGGTCGATTTCCTGATACAGATTGGCGCTATCATTGATTTGGCGAATTTGGAAATTCGCACAACCCCAGTGTAATAACAGAACGAGTAGGTTTGCGCTTCACGGCGCAGCCCTGAACCTGTCCCGCAGGCCGGGCGCGTTGCGCAGTTCCACCTTCGGCAAAACCTGACAGGCAGCCCTCTGCGGCATTCACAAATCATTCGTTGGTCGCCATATACCCCCTTTTATAGTAAGGAGAAATGAATGAATTCACTATTCACCATCAACGAAAACAAACTGGAACGAGACTTCGACAGGGAAAAACTGGTCATCGAACCCTGGGGAGCCAATAGCCTGCGCGTGCGCGCCACCTGCATGGCTTCCATACAAAATAATGACTGGGCGCTTTTGGAGCCGGAAAAATGCGCGGCAGAAATCAACATTCATGGCGAAAGCGCCACAATCAGGAATGGAAAGATCCGCGCCACAATCACAGCCGATGGCGTATTGACCATCTATAACAGAAAAGATGAAATCCTCCTGCAAGAATACACCCGCCATTGGGGCGCAATCGCATTCCCCAGCTCCCTGTGTGTCTTGGGCCGTGAATTTTCGCCCATTCCGGGCGGAGATTACAAGCTGACCGCGCGTTTTGAATCCAACCCGGAAGAAAAAATCTTCGGCATGGGCCAGTACCAACAACCCTACCTGGATGTAAAAGGGTGCAAACTGGAACTTGCGCACAGAAATTCGCAAGCCAGCGTGCCCTTTGCCCTCTCCAGCCTGGGGTATGGCTTTCTCTGGCACAACCCGGCCATCGGCCAGGTGCATTTCGGCAAAAACATGACGGAGTGGACTGCCCACTCCACAAAACAACTCGATTATTGGGTTACGGCAGGCGATACGCCCGCAGAAATAGAGCAAGCCTACGCCAGGGCTACGGGCACCGCGCCCATGCTGCCCGATTTTGCCACGGGCTTCTGGCAATGCAAATTGCGTTACCAGACCCAGGATGAGCTGCTTTCGGTTGCCCGCGAATACAAACGCCGGGAACTGCCCATATCCGTCATCGTCATCGATTTTTTCCACTGGCTCAAGCAGGGCGAATGGGATTTCGACCCCGATTACTGGCCTGAACCTGGGCGCATGGCAGCCGAATTGAAGGCCATGGGGATCGAGTTGATGGTGTCGGTCTGGCCTACGGTGGATAAGACAAGCACAAATTTCCCCGCGATGCTGCAAAAAGGCTACCTGATCGGCGTCGACAGGGGCGTGCGTGTCACGATGGAATTCGGTGGGGATACGGTTTTCTTCGATGCCACCAATCCGGCAGCCAGGGCCTATGTATGGGAGATCATTAAAAAGAATTACTACGACAGGGGCATCCACATCTTCTGGCTCGATGAAGCGGAGCCGGAATATTACCATTTCGATAATTACCGCTACGCGCTGGGCAATGCGCTCGAAGTGGGAAATCTCTACCCGGTGATGTACGCCAAAACCTTTTACGACGGCATGATGGCGGCGGGCCAGGAAAACGTTGTTAACCTGATCCGTTGCGCATGGGCAGGCAGCCAGCGTTACGGCGCGCTGGTATGGTCGGGCGATGTTTATTCGAATTTTGCATCTTTAAGAAACCAAATCAGCATTGGCCTGAATATGGGCATTGCCGGCATCCCCTGGTGGACATCCGATATCGGCGGATTCTTTGGCGCGGATATCAATGATCCTACCTTCGGAGAACTGCTGGTGCGTTGGTTCCAGTTCGGCGTCTTCTGCCCTGTTTTCCGGCTGCACGGCGACCGCAACCCGTTTACGCAACCCCTGGGAACCAGCGGCGGGGGCATGTTCCGCAGCGGCGCTGCCAACGAAGTCTGGAGCTACGGGGAAGATGTCTATGTCATCTTAAAAAAGTATATGTTCATGCGTGAGCGCCTGCGCCCCTATATCAAAGGCTTAATGCAAGCCGCGCACGAAACCGGCGCGCCCCCCATGCGCCCCCTGTTTTACGATTTTCCGGCAGATAAAACCGCCTGGGCTGTCGAAGATCAGTTTATGTTCGGGCCTGAACTCCTGGTGGCCCCCGTGTTATACGAAAACGCCAGGACAAGGAAGCTTTACCTGCCCGAGGGTGCGCAGTGGACGGATGCGCACTCCGGCAAGTCGTATGCGGGAGCGCAGTGGATCGAATGCGAAGCGCCGCTGGATATCATCCCGCTTTTCTTAAGAGACGCGAGCAAGCTGTCGGTCAATGGATAAAAATTAACGTAACTCAGTCATAGTACTCTCGTCTGTCTTGTCACCCTGAGGGAGCGTTTCCCAGCGACCGAAGGGTCTCCGTTGCCCAGAGCGAGATGCTTCGTCGCTGAGAAGCGCTCCTCAGCATGACAGCAAGATGGAATTTTTGAATTACCGAAGCCTCTCTCTATGTCAACCACCCTACCATCCAGATTTTGAACAGGAGGCTGCATGAGCCATATCACCCTCAAAAACGTCTGCAAGTCTTACCGCATGGGCGGCAACACCATCCAGGCCCTCAACAATCTGTCGCTGGAAATCAAACAGGGCGAGTTCGTCGTCATCCTGGGGCCAAGCGGGTCGGGCAAGACCACCTTCCTGAATATCCTCGGCGGGCTGGAACGCGCCGATAGCGGCGAGATCACGGTCGCCGGGGAGGTCGTCAACCAGATGAACGAAGACACCCTGACGGCCTACCGCCGCCGCATGGTCGGGTTTGTCTTCCAGTTTTTCAACCTGCTGCCCACGCTCACCGCGCAGGAGAACGTGGCCCTGACCGCCGAAATGAGCGCCGACGGCTACGACCCGCGCGCCATGCTCGAGCGCGTCAAACTGGGCGACCGCGCCGACCATTACCCCGGCCAGCTATCCGGCGGGCAGCAGCAACGCGTGGCGATTGCCCGTTCGCTCGCCAAGAAACCGGCCCTCGTGTTGGCAGATGAACCCACCGGCAGCCTGGATATCGAGACCGGCATCGACGTGCTCGACGTGATGCACACGCTCAACCGCGAAAGCGGCCAGACCATCGTACTCGTCACCCACAACGCCGCCATCGCCCAAATTGCCGACCGGGTCGTTCACATCAGCAACGGCGCCGTCCACAACGTCGAAACCAACGCCGCGCCCATCGCGCCGCGCGCCTTATCCTGGTGAGCGCCATGCTAAAAACACTGCGTCGCAAAACCATCGGTGATTTAAAAACCCATCGCAGCCGGTTTTTGGCGGTCTGGGTCGTGGTCGTCATGGGCGCTGCCTTCTATGGCGCATTCTACCCGGCCGGCAAAAACGTGCTGGCCTCAGTCTACGCCACGTACGATCAGTTGCGCTATATGGATTTCCGGGCTTTTTTCGACCCGGCCCCCCAATCCATAACGGATGACGTTCGCAAGCTGGAGGGCGTCGCTGCCGCCGAAGGGCGACTGGTGGTCGAAAGCGGCGTCCAACTCGACCCCAAGCGGACTTTTCTCACCACCCTGCGCCTGGTTACCGTACCCGATAGCGGGCAGCCCGCTGTCAACCGCAACGACGTCCCGAACGGGCGCGGGATTCAGTCCGATGACGAAATCCTGCTGCTCAAGCGCTTCGCCGACTATCACGGCATCCGGCCCGGAGACACGCTCACGGTCTGGATCAACGGCCAGGCCCACCAATTCAAAGTCGCCGGGCTGGCCTTCAACCCCGAATACCTGGTATCGGGTCGCAGCCGCGAAGCGCCTTTCCCCGCGCCCTCCGCCTTTGGGGTGGCCTGGTTGCGCTACGGCGCGCTGGCAAACATCCTCGGCGCAAAGGGTTTGATTAACGATGTCGTCATCAGCCTGGGGGTAAAGTCCGAGGCGGATTCGGCAGCGCTGCGCGCCAAAGTCAAAGCCGAACTGGAGAAAACGCTCGCGGGCCAGTCCAATCTCAGTATTTTGGAAAGAGAACAGACCGCTTCGGGCGGCGTGGTGCAGGCCAACATCAACGGCAATTTCCAGATCATGGCCATGTTCTCCGCGCTGTTCCTGCTCGTGGCGGTGGTCATCACCTTTATTTTGCTGGGCCAATTCGTCGGGTCGGAGCGCCAACGGATCGGCACCCTGCGCGCATTGGGCATCACCCGCCGCGAACTGGTCGCCCACTACCTGACGTTCGGCCTGCTGATCGGGGCGACAGGTGGACTGGTAGGCAGCGTGGCGGGCTATTTTATTTCCTTCACCACCATCTACCCGTTTGTGGACGCGATTGCAGGCGGCTACCTGCCCGGCTTTGCCAATACGCCGCAAATCCCGTTTATTTTGCTCGGCTTTGGCATCCTGGTGGCCGGCACGACCCTGGCCGGAGCCTATCCCGCCTGGGGCGAATCCGGCGCGCCGCCTGGGATTGCGCTGCGCCCGCCCATGCCGCGCACGCCCAGCGCGGTCAGCCGCCTGTCGCTTGGCTTTTTGCCGCTCTTCCTGCGCCAGACCCTGCGCAACATTTTACGCGCCCCGGGGCGTTCGCTCGCCACTGCGCTGGGCGTGATGATGGGCGCCGTCATGGTTTTTGCCGCAGTCGGTCTGGTGGATTCGATGGATTTTAGCTTTAACGACTATTTCAACTCGAACCGATATGACTTGCGCCTGCTGGTTGCCCAACCCATACCGGCCGAAACGCTGGAAGGACAGGTCAAGCCTGTCAAGGGGGTTGCCTCGGCGCAGGCGGCCTTGTTCGGCCCGGTAACGGTCAAGAATGCGGGCAAAGTCTTCGACACCCTGGCATTCGCGCTGGATGAAAAAGACCCCTACATCGTCCTGACTACCCTGGAGGGCGCGCCCGCCTTTTCGAGCGCGGACGGCGTCTGGATTGGTCACAATCTGGCGCGGGTGCTCAAGGCGGGCGTCGGCGGCACGCTGACGCTGACTGCGCTGGGACAGACGAAACAGGCCAGGGTGCTGGGGATTGTTTCCCAGGCCTTTGGCAGCCCGGTCTTCATCCCCCGCAGCCTGTTCACTGCCTGGACGCCGGGGGGCGTGGCCCTGGCCAACACCGCGCTGGTGCGCGTGACCGGCGGCCAACTCGCCGACGCCCGCGACGCCCTGGCAAAAGTCCCCGGCGTGGTGGCGGTGGAGGACTACCCCGCCTTTGTGAAGGATGTCAATAATTACCTGTCCTTCTGGCGCATCAACTCGTGGGCCTTTGCCATCTTTGGCATCCTGCTGACCCTGGCCGTCATCCTGAACACTGTCAACGCCCGTTTGCAGGAACAACAGGCCGACATCGCCATCCTGCGCTCATTGGGCATCGCCCGGCGAGAAATCATCGTCTCCGTGCTGACCGAAATCCTGATCCTGGCCGCGCTCGGCATCGCCATTGGCGTCCCCCTCGGACGCGAAGTCGGCGCCCAGATGGCGCATTCGGTGGATATGGATTTCTATGGACTGGTTGCGACGTTATACCCGGCAGCAATTCCCGTGTGTATTGCCGCCATCGTGCTGATTGTGGTTTTGGCAACCATCCCCGGCTTAAGATCCGCCTTCAACGTGGATTTGGGGCAGGTAAGCAAGGGGCAGTCGGTGTAGGAAATGTTACTACTTTGATAATGTCAAGCACAAGGAGAATTTCACATGACATCGATCTTTGCTTCTATCGTATCCGGCGGCGCAATTGGGGTAGCCGACCAATATCTGTGTTTGCTGCTTCTTTCGCTTGCCACGCGCTTTAATATGGTGCAACTGCCGTCGGAAGTAAATTTCATGGCGTCAGAATGGTTTATCATCCTGATCGGCATCGTTTGGGTTATCACGGTGTTACCCGCCTACGGCTCCATGATAGACCCGGTGTTCCTGCGGTTCGTCAATACGACCATCGGGTTATTCAGCGGCATCCTGGTCCCGGCATCGGGCGCACTGCTTTCCATTGCGACAGCCAATTTTGTGGGCGCTTCTTCAGGGACGGCGTACAACGCGCTGCAAACCATCGCTTACCACTCCGGCGGCGCGCAAAGTTCGGATTTGTGGCTGATCGGCGGCGGAGGCGCAGTGTGCGCAAGCCTTTTTACTTTTGTGAAATTCCTGATCAAGCCGATGCTCGCCACCGCCAGCGGCATGGCCGCAACGACAGCCAGCGCCGCCGTATATAAAACGGTTGAAAACATCACAGCCCTGATTGTCATGGCAGCCATCTACTTTCTGGCATCGCATCCCTGGCTGCTCATTTTATTCATGGCGGTCGTGAGCATCATTCTGTTGGCCGTCCTGATCTTTGCGCTGTACCAATTGTGGAAGTTGGGACAAGGCATTGGGAAGGTGCTGCGTCTGTTTGAAACCAACCCCAAGGCCGGGTTTGCCGTGATGGTGGAACCCTTTGTATGGGGCTTCGGATGGATTTTGATGAAAGGCTGGAACAGCGGAGGCGCCAAATTATTGTTGTGGGGAGTGAGTTTGTTCATCATCTGGTTTGTTCTGCCCATTATGCTTTTCTTCATCCCCCCCATCGCCGCTACCATTCCGTTTGTGGCAACGTTTGGGGCGATCTATTTCATCGGGCTAAACTCGGCCAAAAAGCTGCTTGAAGCGATCGAAAGAGAATCAAAAGGAATGAGACCTTCCCCTGCGATTGCAAGCGCGCCCGCCCGGTGATAAAACACACGCAAAAGCGACCGACGCAACACTCCCGGCGAAGCGTTGGCTGCGACTCAAACGAGGCGCAGTTGCCCGGCTTGAAGAGAAACCGGCCCGCCGTAAGAAGGGTGCGACGTCGTAAAGAAACGGGCCTCCCCGGTCTTCGCGCCCAACAGGGTATGGTTTTACGGGATGGCGAAGACCGGGGAGGCTTGGGCAGGGTATCATCAAATTCAAATAAGTATGTGTTTTTGAAATCAAATAAAGACTTATCACGAGGATAAAATGGGACAAAATGAAATAACCATGGCAGGCACATTAGGATGTATTGCCATCATCGTTGTTGCAGCATTTAGCATCGTCTTTTTC
>JBARBA010000420.1:0-4948 GCA_049792555.1 Anaerolineales bacterium | reverse complement strand
GGTTTGGGTTGACACGACCGGCCTCTTTTTTGTAGGCAAAAACCAAGCGGCATTGCTCAGTGGGCGTTACCGGATTCTCATAGAGAGATAAATAGCATCCCACGATTCCCAAATCAGGCAGCTTGTCAACCAGAATATTCGTCAACTCAATTTCATCCGAGGTGGTTGCCAATGCCTGGTTGGTTTCGTTCAATTTTTCAGCCCACCCTTTGGCCTTTAACTTGTGGTATCCTTCCACCCCTCTGGCTCTTTTTGCAATTGCTACGCGGGCCTGTTGCCAGAGATCTTCAGCGCGAAAGAGCATTAGCTCTTCGCTGATGTGGGGTAAAATGTTGCGACGCATGGACGAAATCACATCATGCCAGAGCGCTATATTACTGTCAGTCAAGGACGCCTGGCGCAAAGCATCGTCCAGAGTGGGCAAAAAGATGGGGTTTGTTTCATCTTTCAACTCGCTATAAAAATCCCTCAATACTCTATCTATCTGGTCCAGTTCAGCAGAGGAAAGATTCGGCAGTTTGTCTTGAATTTCGCGCAGAATCTTTTGCCGGCTGGCGGCAAGAGCAATCCTGATGGTTGCGCCTGCTTTTGTTTTCAACCCGGCTTTGCCCTGTGCTATGGTTGGATCGACGCACCCGCATGACTCGCGCACGATCAAGCTTGTAGGCAAGATGACCCGGCCAGGCACTTTTTCTCCGTCCAACAATGCCATCAACATTTCCACCGCTTTTTCCCCTTGTTCATATTTTGGATGATGGACGGTTGTCAGTGAAGGCGTAATATTTCTTGAGATATTGTCATCATCGAAACCAGCCACGGCCACTTTACCCGGCACATGGATTCCCCATTGTTGAAGAGCGTCAAGCGCTCCCAATGCCATGTTGTCATTGGCGGCCACCAGAACGTCGAAATTCACCTTTCGCTCTTTCAATAAAACATCGACCGCTACTGCGCCTGAAGGTGACATAAGATCGCCACCCACAATGATACGCTCATCCAAGGGGATGTTATGCTCCCCCAATACTTTTTTGTAAGCTTCATACCTCTGTTCGGCGTCAGGATTGTCCTTGGGTCCCCGGATAAAGCCAATGCGTTTGTGTCCATGATCTTGAATGAGGTGGGTGAGCAGCTCACGCATCCCTTTTTCATTATCCACGATTACGGTCGGGATACCAGGCAGCGATACTACGGTGGATACCACAGGGATGGATTTAAAACGGCTGAAAAAGTCCGTGAAAGCTGCTTTGTCTATATAGGTACCCAAAGTGCCGCTGATGATCAGACCATCCACGTTCTTAAGACTTACCAGGTCATAAATAATGTTTTGCGCCTCTGCAAATTTATTGAGTGGTGAATAGCCCAGTGTCTCACCCGCAAAGCAGATCAAGTTGATATCCAGTTCTTTGGCCTTATCCACTACGCCAGCCCAGAAATTGACCTGATACTCATTTCGCCCCACTGCGTTTTCAAGCAGCAAACCGATTGTCTTGCGTGATTTTAAGTTACTTCCAGGTTTTCCAAAATCGTTAGCTTTTTCCATGATGGCGGCAATCCTTTCGGAATGGTGGCAGGGACAATAAGAGATGTTTGTACTATACCACTTCAACCTGGAATTTATGTTACACCTTCGTGACTTGAAGGTAACAAGGGAGTGGCGCACAACTCATGGGTGAAGAAAGGATGGTGTTAGCCTTGTGCGTCTAGTAGAGCGGTTCTAATGTTGCGTATTATAGAACATAGGTTCCAAGTACGCAAGAGATAGCTTTTTGGGAATGAGAAAATGATTCTTGATGGGTTTCAAAACAAATCAGAACGATAGGTTTTTCTCTTCCCGTAAAAACCGAGAGCCGGGGTTGGCGTACCCGGCTCTCGGTCCATGAATTTTCATCTCTATTAAATTCAAACAAGAATTAAAAACCGTTGGGCGTTGGTCTCGAAAACCAGCGCCCAACTTTTTATTTTTGGTTTGTTTTACCGCCTGCCTTTACTGTTTGGCGGTCAGCCCAAAATCGCCCCATTTGGTGGGCTGGGTCTGGTAAGTCAGTTTGACCACTTTGGCGGCCTCCGACTGCCAGGCTTTCATTTCGTCACTGGCGGCGGTCAATTCCTCGGTCTTTAGTTTGGTCGCGATTTTGAGCGCTTCCTGCTCGTCGTTCAGCGCCTGCACTTTCTCGACGAGCGTCTTGCCGCGCGCGATGAACTCGGCGGTAGCGCCGCGCTGCGCAACCTGCTCGGCATTGGCCGTCAGCCCGAGCACCATCTGGCGGACGCTGGCAAGTGTTTCGGTAAAACTATTCTTGGGCATGGTAAAACTCCTTTTTTGCGTAATCGATTGGGGTGAATTTCACGATCTTCAATAGTATACAAACTTTCCGCAAAAATAAAAACAGGAAATAAGGGCTATCTTTGCTCCAACCGGGGCAGCGGTCGCCCCGATCGGGGCAAAAATTATCCCCATCAGGGCATAGCTTGCCCAACCTGGGCGTAGATTGCCCCGGCCTGGGCGAACAACGCCCTAGCCGGGGCAGCGCTCGCCCCAACCGGGGCAGGCTTCGCCCCGATTGATTGATGGGCTTATGCAAACGCTAAAAAATGCGGAGGCGCATACAATTGACGCTTTCGCATGGGTTCAGGAGATTGCGTTTCGCACAGAACGCGCAGGCGCTTCATCTTCTCTGCGGATTGAAGCAGGAAGAAGGGTGCTTCCAACGGGCCGACTTCACTTGTCCAGGCGGCGGGCGTTTGATTTTGACGCTCTGCCAGTAATTCATTCAGCGATGCGGCCATGGCCAGCAGGAGCGGGTCGCTTGTTTGGGGGCGGGGCAGGGCGCTCCAATTGGTTCGAGCGCGGGTCATATCCTGCATATCCTGTACCAAACTGCGCAGGCGTAAATGATCGCGGTCTAATGCGGCACGGGCGAGTTGTTCAAGCGGTTCCAGCATTGCCATGCTTTCTGCCCAAGCCATAGACCGCCAGCCCCAGGCAGGCCAGCAGCGCCGCCAGCGAGAGCCAGTCTGCGATTTGCTGGCCGAGGGGCAAGTTCCAATCCGGCTGGCGGTGGGCCAGGAAGTCTTCCAGTTCCTGGCGCTGGTTTTGCGGGATGCGACTCCAGGGCGAGGAGCCGTTCACTTCGGGATAGACCAGCCCGGCGGGGTTCGTCATGTTGAAGGCCCCGTCGCGGATTGCGCGGGCCGGGCCGGCCACGACGGTGGGGCGAAAGGTGTTCAGGGTGTAGCCGAACAGCACTTCGTAGGGTTTCAGGTTGCTGGTATGGCGTTCGAAGACGGTCTGGTCGGTCACGTCGCCCACCTTTTCGATGGGGAAGCTCTCGCCTTGTTTGATCTTTTTGTCAACCAGCAGCAGCCCGCTGATGTCGAAGTTGCGCTGTTGCAGCGCGGCAGAGGGGATGAGCAGGTACGCGCCCAACGAAAGCAGCACCAGCGCGTTCGCCGCGCAGGAAGCCAGCCAGACGCGCCTTTCGGGCCGGTTTTTGATCCAGCCGGAGAAGATAGCCGCGCCAAGCATGGCCAGCGGAAAAATGAAGGCCGAGCCGAAGCGCGGGTTGATGTGCATGGCTCTCAGGAAGGGCAGTTCGCGCAGGTGCGGGTAAATCCATCCGCGCGCGAAGGTGAATTCGATGGTCAACTCGACGGCGAGCAGCAGCAGCCCCAGGGCCAGCCAAAATCCCTTTCGACGCGGTAGAACAGCGAGGCGTCCGGCCAGGGTTTTCTTGAAAAGCGCAATCGCCCCCCCGGCCAGCAAAACCCAAATCACGGGACTGATCGACAGGTCCAGTTCCCATAAGCCGACGTACGCGCCGGTATAAGCCTGGAGCAGGCTGCGGATGGTCAGCATTTTGACGCCCAGCAGCGCATCGAGCGGGGCCAGCCCCATGACGCCCACCAGTTGCAGCAGCAGGCCGAACGGGGCAGTCTGCAAGGGGATGTTGTAGCGGTCGGGCATGTCGCGCGGGAAGAAGCGCATGAAGGAGTTGACGGCGTAGAGTTTGGAGAGGTTGACGGCCAGCGCCAGCAGGCCGCCCAGCAGCAGGATTTGGAAGATGCGCCGCCATTGGAAGGCCGACGGGCGGATGATGTAGGCCAGGGGCAGGCAGATCAGTAGCGCCAGCAGGATGAAGACGGCGGGGTAGGTGCTGGCCGAGTAGATGACCACGGCGCTGGCCAGGCCGATCAGCGCCCCGGCGGCGGGGACGGGCAGCTTGCGGCTCAGGATGAGCGCCAGGAAAACCGGCAGCAGCGGGAAGGCTTGGAAGTTCACGTGGCCGTTGGAGAGGTGCTCCAGGTAGAAGCCGTTGGCGCTAAAGAGGGCCGCGCCGAGCGCGCCGGCCGCCCAATGCAGGTCGAGGCTGCGGCGCAGGAAGATGTAGGCGGCCAGGTAGCCGGCCAGGATGTAGGCGAAGTACGAGGCCAGCAGGGCCGTCCAGGGGTCGACGAGCAGCGCCAGGGCTTGCGGCAGGGAGAATTGCGCGTTGAGCGGGTGCGGGTAGGCGGGCAGGCCGCCGCCGAAGCTGGGCGTGTACCACTGGATGCTCAGGCCGTTGACGTGGTAGTGCAGCGAGGTGTCGATCAGGCGCGTGAGGAAATATTTATAGTCCCAGCCGACGACGGGGAACAGGCTGTTGATGTAATACGGCGCGAACCCGGCGATCAGCAGCCCGGTCAGCAGGGTCACGGCCCGAGGCAGCGTGAGGATGGAACGTATGCTTTTTATCATGGGTGTGGGGATTTACGATTGTGCGAAGTCGGCGGGGGTCAGCGAATAGAGGACGGCGTCGTGGCTGTCGGTGTGTACGACCATCTGTTTGGGATGCCGGCCCTCGTAGTGCGCCCCGGCTTTTTGGGCCACGCGCTGGCTGGCGACGTTTTCGGCGGCGGCGACGATTTCGACGCGCGCCAGGCCGAGGGTTTCAATGGCGAAGCGGGCGGC
>JBARBA010000419.1:0-12147 GCA_049792555.1 Anaerolineales bacterium | reverse complement strand
GCCGCCCGGACGTGGAACGTCCGGGCTAATTTACGAAGTCCACTGGACTGCTACTGGCAATAAGCTATCCGTCATTTCAGATTTGGAATTGCTGCAACTCGCCTGAAAGCTTTTCAAAAGGATTCCTTTCAACGTTCAGACAGCAGAATTTCGGAATGCTTTCGGAAAAGCAAGGTGCGTCCGCCGGGGCGCGCCTTTTTTTGTTATATACTTGCGCAAGCGCTCATACGATGCGCAAAAAGGAGCCAACCATGCCCACTTACCCCTTCATGCAAGTCGACGCTTTTACCACCCGGCCACTGGGCGGCAACCCGTGCGCCCTCGTCTTCGACTGCCCCAACCTGCCCGACGCGACCCTGCAGGCCATCGCCAAAGAAATGAACCTGTCCGAGACTTCCTTCGTCTGGCGCATGGACGACGGGCGCTTCCGCGCGCGTTACTTCACGCCCGCCGAAGAAATCCCCCTCGCCGGGCATCCCACCATCGCCACCGTCTTCGCCCTCGTCGAAACCGGTCGCGTCAAAATCACGGGCAACTATCTCAAGCTGCCGCTCGTCCTGCGCGACGGCCCCATCGACGTGGAAGTTTTCACCCGGGATGGTCAGGTCGAACGCGTGGTCATGTCGCAGCGCAAGCCGCAGTTCTTGCGGGAGTACGCCCCCGGCGAAATTCTCCCGGTCTTTGGCCTGGGTACCGGCGACCTGCTGCCCGGAGCCGTGATCCAGACCATCAGCACCGGCACGCCCCAGCTTTTTATCCCCGTGCGCGGGCTGGAAGTACTCAAAAAAATCAGGCTCGACGTTGAAGCCTACACTGCCCTGCGCGCCCGCAGCGACTTCTTCAGCGCGCACCTGTTCTGCCTGCAAGGCGTGCAAGGCGGCGACACCTTTGCCCGGCATTTCGTCATCCCACCCGACCTGGTCGAAGACCCCTACACCGGCTCCGCCACCGGCGGCATGGGCGCGTACCTATGGCATTACAACCTGATCGCCAAGCCAACCTTCATCGCCGAGCAGGGACACTGGATGAGCCGTCCCGGTGAAGGCTTCGTCGAAGTCGTCGGCCCGCGTGACGCCATCGAAACCGTCAAAGTGGGCGGCGCGGCGGTGACGGTGCTCAAGGGCGAGTTGATCCTTTAAAACCTTTCACGCAAAGACGCGAAGTCGCAAAGAGGAAGCAAAATCGGCTTGTCAACAAAGATTGGATCGGTTTTTAATAAAATTTTAGCGACTTTGTTGCGCCTCTGCCTGCACTGGGCCGCACACCGTCCTGGCGGACTTTGCCAGGGGGCACACGTGCGGCTTGGCGTGAAAAAAGTTTTCAGGTACATAGGAGAATCCCATGACCGACGAAAAGCATTACACTGAATCCGAAGCGCATTACCTGTTTGCCACAGACTTCCGCACCCGCACCTGGAACCTGCTCGACCTGCCCACCCGCACCCGCGACGAGGACGAACGTATGCGTGATTACGCCCACGCTTCGCTGGCGCACTGGCGCATTACCGGCACGGCGGTGCAGCACGAGCGCAGCGAGTGGATGCTGGCGCGCGTCTATGCCGTGTTGGGGCAGGCCGAAGCGGCCCTGCTTCACGCCCAACGCTGTCTCGAACTACTGGAAGACCACAAAGCTGAAATGGAAGCATTAGATTTTGCCTTCGCGCCTGAAGCCCTGGCCCGCGCCCATGCCATCGCCGGTAACAAGTCTTATGCCCTGAAATATATCGCCCTGGCGCAGCAGGCGGGCGACGCCATCCGGTCAGAAGACGACCGCAACACTTTCTTCCAGGAGTTCAACGGCGGAAACTGGAACGGTATGAAATAGCCGCAGGCAAAGAGGCCCGCCATGAACTGCATTTTTGGAACGGACGGCGCGCGCCGGGCGTCCCGCAAGGAAAGTGGTAGAATTCGAATTCACCCATTCTGTTTCTCCTGGAGGGATGATGAGCAGTGAGCTTAAACATGGGGCTGTACCGCCTTTTTTCGAAGAGACGCCGCCTGGCCCGCCGGAGAAAACCGCCCAAATCATGCGACCGGCAATGATGGTGGTGGGGGCCGCCATCCTGTTGATTTCGATGCTCGGCGCTGGCAAGCTTTTGGTGGAAATCCTGATTAGCGGCCCGTCCGGCATTGATACGCTGGGCGCTAAATTGCTCTGGATTGCAATTCCCTTCCTGGTGGGTTGGATCGTTTCGCTGATCGATATTCGCGTGATGAATAGTCTGGTGCTGCCGCTCATCATCCGCGGTTTTATTTGGCTGACCCTGTTTGGAATTTTGTCCATCTACGTGCGTATCATCAACCGGCTTTATACCGGGACTTTTACGGCAGATCATTACTTGCGCTATTCGTTGGTCCTTGCTGTTGGGTTTGCTGCCCTGGTGGGCCTGCACCTGTTGATCGAAGACCATGACCTGCGCCCCTATTCCATACCCATCCTGATCATGGCATTGATCCATTTGCTTGTGGCGGTTGTACATTACGTTTTCCAGAACGGCAACCCGGCTTTTGCAGTGGGCGATATGATCTATTTTTTCTTGATGCTATCCATTTTTATCCTGATGGTGCTGCACCTGGGTCTGCTCAATCCCTTGCGCCGAACGGTGGACAGGCTGGTTCAGCGCAGCGGCTAAATAAAACGAGAACGTCCCCGTCGTTTGGCGGGGACGTTCTCGTTTAAGCCCGGATCATGGTCAGCAGCATCTTGAACCTTTGCGCAGCTTTGACGGCGTGGGGTTGACCGGCGGGCAGGATAATGGCTTCGCCCGTCCCCACCCGAAAACTTTGTCCCGCGATGCTGATCTCGGCCTGCCCGTCGAGCACCTGCACGAGCGCCTCGAACGGGGCGGTGTGTTCGCTGAGTTCCTGCCCGGCGTCGAACGCAAACAACGTAACGTTCCCGGCTTCTGCTTTGGTGATCTGGCGGCTAACGACGGCGCCGTCCTGGTAGGCGGCCATCCCGGCCAGGGGCAATACTTCTGCTTTTGGGGTTGTTGTGGACATAAGGTTGATCCTTTCGAATAGAGTGTACACCCGTTGGACGATTTTGTCTTTGCGGAAACGCTCACCGAGCACACTTTTCTTAAAGTCTTTTTGATCCACGAAGTACACGAAAAGCACGAAGTTTAAAATCTTTTCTTCGCGTTCTCCCTGGCGCTTGCCCCTGTTACACCTGTCCCGGCGTCCCTGCGGGAGGGGGCGCGGTTCGATTATCGCAATTTTCGGGCGGACGCTTTGACTTTAAGAAAGGCGTGGCTCACCGAGTTTCAAAGGGAATTGTAAGTTGCATCCATCAGCAAGCGCGTCTATAATTCACTTGATACCATGTCATCCATCGACGAAGTCAAATCACGCATCGATATTGTGGAGCTTGCCGCCGAAGCCGGGGTCAAACTGCGCCGCAGCGGGCGCACGTATAGCGGCTTCTGTCCGTTCCATAGCAATACGCGCACCCCGGCCTTTGTGATCTGGCCTGAGACCGGCACCTGGCGCTGCTTCGGCGAGTGCAACGACGGGGGCGATATCTTCAAGTTCCTGATGAAGCGGGAAAATATCGACTTCCGCGAGGCGCTGACGCGCCTGGCCCAGCGCGCCGGGGTGCAACTGGAAGACCTGCAAACGCAAAGGCCGGAGCAGAAGGAAGAAAACCAGCGCCTGCGCGCCCTGCTCGAAGACGCCGTCACCTTTTACCGCCACCAATTGCTCAACACGCCCGCCGGGAAACTGGCGCTCGCGTACCTGCTCGAAAAGCGCAAGTTGACCCCGCAGACCATCGAGACCTTCGGCCTGGGCTACGCCCCGCACAGTTGGGACGCCACGCTCAAGCATTTCACATCCAAAGGTTACACCCCGCAAGACCTGCTCGACGTGGGCCTGCTGACCGAACGCTCATCTGAGTCTGAATCTACTAACCCCCAAGCCAGCGGTTTTTACGACAAATTCCGTCACCGCATCATGATCCCCATCCGCGACGCGGACGGCAAGATGACCGGTTTCGGCGGGCGCATCCTCGACCCGACGGATATTCCCAAATTTATGAATTCGCCGCAGACGACGCTGTTCGACAAGGGCCGCCTGCTTTACGGCCTCGACCGGGCGCGCAAGCCCATCCGCGCGGCGGACCAGGCCGTGATCGTGGAAGGCTATCTGGATGTGATCGCCGTCCACCAGGCAGGATTCGAGAACGTCGTTTCGCCGATGGGCACGGCGCTGACCGAAGACCAGATGCGCCTGCTCAAACGCTTCACGCGCCGCATTGTGCTGGCGCTTGACCCCGATACCGCCGGTCAAAAAGCCGTGCTGCGTGGGCTGGAAACCGCGCGAGTTTCGATGGATCATAATGGGGAAATTGTTGGTTTCGACGCGCGTGGTCTAGTTCGTCGGGAAGCACGTTTGCAAGCTGACTTGCGCGTGGCGATCATGCCTGACGAATTCGACCCGGACGAGGTCGTGGCGCGCGACCCAACAGAATGGGCCAACCTGATTGCGCATGCCAAGCCGATTGTGGAGCACGTGCTCGATACGTTGATCGCCGGTAAAAATCTTGATGACGCAAAGGTCAAGATCGAAATCACCGCTCAGGTGTTGCCGCTGATCGATGACTTGCTTGACCCCGTCGAACGCGACACGTACCGTCAGAAGCTGGCGCGCACCCTAAAAGTAGACGAGCGCACCATGGTTGGTAGCAAGGCTACGGGTAGTCCGACGCGGGGAAGACGCCCGGCGCGGGACCAGGCCCGGGAGCAGAAAGCACCCGAAGCGGCGGCCCAGTCCACTCGTTCCCGCAACGTCGAAAGCGTTTGTCTGGCATTGTTACTTTACCACCCCGGTTTGCTGCCACGCTTGGATCGGCGTTTGCAAGAATCCAGTCTGGAGGCGCTCACCCAGGACGATTTCGAGTATACTGACCACCAGATGATTCTGCAGCTCGTGCAGCAGTCGCTTGAACAAGACGAAGCAGAGCAGGCGCATTATGTGGAAGCGCAGTTGGACGAGAGCCTACGTGAAACATATATTAGCTTAACAGCTCAACCTACTTTCAAAGATGATGCTTTGAATTGGAAGAGCGAGGTTCCGCTCAAAATCTTGTTGAAGGGACGTGATGAGCATCCGCTAGATAAATTGACTCGACATGTGCTGAAAGTTCGGGAACAATTTTTGAAAAAGTGTGTTAATCAGTTAAGATTTATGCTTGAAGAAGCCCAGCAAGCGGGCGACCCACGTACGACGACAAATAATCAGCAATTAGTGGCGCTACACATGCAGTATAGCCGCGCGCTGTACCACCTGGACGATGCGCGGCGCAAAATGAGTGAGTACCGGCGAGGCTGACGATGCCCCTGAAACGCAAGCATGAGATCAAAGACCCCAAAGACCTGATCCCTGATATCGCCGATCTGGAAGATGACGATTTGCCCGAGATCGACGACATCGAAATCGGTCCCGAAGATGTGATCGATCTGGAAGCCGAGGAGCCGCTGCACCTGGGGCCGATTTTGGCCGAGGAAATGTCCGAAGACCCGGTGCGGCTCTACCTGCGCGAAATCGGCCAGGTAAAGTTGCTCGGCTCGGACAGCGAGTTCCGTCTGGCGACAATGATCGAGTCTTACCGGCTGCTGCAAAGTATGGAGCGGCGCGTGGAACGCGAGGGTGTAGACCATGCCACCTCGGTCTACCGCGCCGTGCTGGATGAAATGGTCATGTCGTGGAAGCGGGTGATAGAAGATAGCGCGCGCCTGAACGTCCACCTGCCCGACTTGCCGTTGGTGTTGGCCGAGTCGCAGGCCCTGCGCCAGGGGTTTAACATCGATTCGCCTTCGTATTTGCGCGCGTTCCTCGATAACGGTCAGTGGGGACACGATGCCGCCTGGGACGGTCTGGCGGCGAATGTTTTCAATCTTTTCCTGAGTCTGTATATGCTGCCGCCCAAAGCGGCGGAGTGGTTGTCGAACTATATCAATGAGCACGACATGGCCTGTCCGAACGCCGCCGATTTGTATGTACACCTGCCCGATGAAGAGGCGCTGGCTTATGACTCGCGCATTATTGCGTTGCGCTGCGAAGAGGCCACGCAGTCGTTGATCCGCGGCAACCTGCGCCTGGTGGTCAGCGTGGCAAAACGTTACCTGGGGCGCGGAATTTCGCTGCTGGATTTGATCCAGGAAGGGAATTTGGGCCTGCTGCGCTCGATCAATAAATTCGACCCGCGGCGCGGCTTTAAGTTCAGCACCTACGCCACCTGGTGGATCCGCCAATCGATCAACCGCTCGATTGCCGAGCAGGCGCGCACGATCCGCATCCCGGTGCATTTGTTCGAGTCGATCACGCGCATTTTGCGCACCCAGCGCCAGCTTGTGCAGCGCTACGGGCGCGAACCCACCACCGAAGAAATGGCGCTTGAGATTGGCTATCTTTCCCCGGCGGACGTGCAGGTTATCATGCGCGCCAAAGCCGAGGGCAAGGTGCTCGACCCGGTGGTGCAGCACCGTTGGGATTCGGCCACCAGCAAAATAAACCGCATCCTGCGTTCTGCCGAGGAGCCGGTCTCGCTCGAAGGCCCGGTGGGCGACGAAGAGTCGAGCCAGTTGGGCGATTTTATCCAGGACGACGACGCGCTGGAGCCGATGGACGCCGCCGCGCGCGAGATGCTGCGCGAGCAGGTGCAGCACGCGCTGGCGGCTTTATCCGAGCGTGAGCGCCAGGTGCTGGAGTTGCGCTTCGGGCTGATCGACGGGAAGGATCATACGCTCGAAGAAGTGAGCCGCTATTTCAACGTGACGCGCGAGCGCATCCGCCAGATCGAGGCCAAGGCCCTGCGGAAGATGCGCCACCCGACGCGGAGCCGGCATTTGAGGGATTATTTGGGGTAGGTTGTCAACGGACTTTATAACGGACGCGTGCCCGATAGGGTATTCACGGATATGAACGGATTTTAAGCGGATATCCGTTGCGCGGGCAAGTCATTCAATATGAGCGTCCTACCGAGCCGGTTTCCCGGGAAGATTGGGAAGCCATGAAATGATCGTGCTGGACACCCATCTTTGAGTTTGATTGTTGTGAGAAGGGCGTGGCAGGCGCCAGGAGGGGATTTCAGCGAAACAGGAAGATGCGCCGGCATTTGAGGGATTATTTGAGATAGGAAAAACGTTGGCTAAAAACAATTGTTATTAAACACATCATGCTGATCGAATCATGCGTTAGACCCCCTTCTTTCCGAAATTATGTTTGAGGAAAGCCAATTATTTAACAGAAAGGGAATTTGACATGCTAAAAAAAATAGTAAAAAAAATCAGACAGCTTCCCTCGAAGTATCCTGTATCGCAAAAGAAACCATTAAAAGCTTATTACAACTGGTTATTGGCAAATTATGAGATGACAGTCCATGCAGAAACTGTGAACGCGAAACCTCTAAAACTCACAATCGATCCAACAAATATTTGTCAGCTACAATGTCCTTTTTGCCCTACTGGAGCGAAGCAACATACCAGAAAACCGGGCAAAGCGGAAATGGAAATGGTACCGAATCTTTTGTCCGAAGTAGGCGACTGCTTGTTTTCCATAGATTTTTACAACTGGGGCGAACCTTTACTGAATTTGGATGTTTTGTTGCACTGGATCGAAGCCGCTAAAAGCAAAAACATTATTACGGCGATAAGTAGCAATATGAGTGTTCCGTTGACAAAAGACCAGGCGGAAAAAATTGTTGCTTCAGGGTTGGATCGTATTATCATTTCCATAGATGGCGCTTCTGAAGAAACATATTCCAGATATAGGGTAAATGGGAAATTCAACCTTGTTATTGAGAATGCGAAAAAAATTATTGAGGCAAAAAAATGTACATCCAAGAAAGGTCCTTGG
The DNA here is from genome assembly GCA_049792555.1 of Anaerolineales bacterium. Classification (GTDB taxonomy): domain Bacteria; phylum Chloroflexota; class Anaerolineae; order Anaerolineales; family Villigracilaceae; genus UBA5195. The sequence goes on along the minus strand of JBARBA010000419.1, from coordinate 4,291 downwards.
ATTGTTTGGCGATTCCTCGTTTTTGGTCATAATGAACATGAAATTGAACAGGCATCGTCAATGGCACATGAATTAGGATTTGACGAGATCATTTTTTCTGTCCCTTCTGTAAATCAATGTGAAGAGCGTGATACATGGGTCGCAAAAGATCCAAGATATTGCCCCCAAAATCAAATCCAACATAAAATTCCTTCACGATGCGATTGGCACTACGTTTCGGCCGCGATAAATTACGATGGAACAATTAATCCGTGCTGCGCACTACATAAAATGGAAGACGACTTCGGTTCCATTGGAAGAACTGGCGAATATTCATACATGAAGGCATTCAACAGTAGTCATTACAAAAATATCAGAAAAAGTTTGTCGAGTAAAGTTGTATTAGAACCGTCCATGTCGTGCAATAGATGCCCTATTCCAGGAATAAAAGATTATGCAAAGGAGTTAAACAGACAAATATTAATTTTGTTATTACTGCGAATATTTAGGGCAACTCCTGTTTTAAAGTTATTAGTTTGAATCCACACTATTCACTCATATCAAGAATATGTGGCACATTGCCAAATCTTTTGGGTTGTTCAAAAGCCAGGGTGATTTTGCCAGGATGATAAATGTCTACGAATTCCGGCATTGAATGGACCGAATCGACTTGGCACTTGCTCGAAGGCCGCACCTGGGATGAGACGCCTGCCTTGCCAAGCTTGATGAAAGCATAACAAAAAGGGCCGGTCAACCCGGTTCTTTTTGGTTAATCGACCTTCGACTACGTTGGGGCTTGCACTGAGCTTGTCGAAGTGAACGCTCTGTTCAGGGACTATGCTTTGAAAGGGTTAACGACTTGCAAGCTTTTGCGGATGACCAACCCATGCTGCATGTCTTCAGAATAGAGCCTTTTTACGTCGCTGGCGAGCGCGGCAGCGACAATGATACTATCCCAGTAGGAAAGTGCGTATTCCCGGCGCAATTGCGAGGCAGATAGGAGCAATCCCTTGTGCAATTCGATGACGTCATATTTTTGGTAAAAGGTTTCAATCAGTTCGTTGATTTGCGCTTCCGGGAATTTCGCCCGCTTTATCAAATTGACGCAAACTTCGTTGATAACCTGCGCGCTGATGACGGGTTGGGATGTTTTGATGAGCGCTTGGGCAACATCCTTCTTTTGCGGGTCATCGTCCGTAAACGCATACAACCAGATGTTTGAGTCAATGAAGCAAGCTTCATTTTCGTGCATGCGCTTCGTCCCGTGTCATGGGCTTGAACCCTTTCACTTTCAAGGGGTGCGACATCAGTTCGTCAATGATGTCGGGCTGAGACTTTTTCTCACTTTTGGAAATGAGAATCACCTGCACGTCATCTGCCACTTTTCCCTTGAATCTGGCAGGGATTTGGATGATACCGTTTTTGATCTTGGTGTGAAACTCAATTGTTTGCATGGTTCACCTCTATTCCAATTATACAACTTCCTGCCCTGCATGTCACTTGGGAAGCGTCATCAGGGCCAGCAAGAAGAACAGCAGCATCGGCACCACGTAGCTCAACACGAAAAAAGCCGCCACCAGCAGCGAAGTCAAAATCAGCCTGGCAATATCGTTGCCCGAAAACCATTTTTCCAGCGGCGGGAGCCGCACCAGGCGGTTGGCCTGCTCCGGCTCGTCCACCACCAGCAGCGCCAGGTCGAAGGCCTCCGTGCGCACGCGCAGGTCGTAGTAGATCAACGTCCAGGCCCCCACCTGGATGGGGAGGAAAAGCATATTAAACAGCGTCCCTGAAACACTTGAAATCAGGCTGTAAAAAGACTCTGTCGTTTGTTGAACGTTGCCCAGGCTGGTTCCAATCAAGGCCGTCACCAAAAGGCCGGCCACCAGCGAAGGCCCAACCGCCAGGGTCCAGCTAAAAACGGCCATGACCATGTTGAAGCCCAGTATCCAGAAAAAGCGCCGCCGCGTCAGGTCCCAGGCGCGCAGCATGGCTTTCAGGATGGGCTGGCCTTCGACCATGATCACCACCGGGATAAGCGGCATGACGGCCATGCTCAAAAAGATGAAAATACCCGCGCCGCTTATCCAGCCCGCGCACGGCACAAATCCCCAGATCAGTACCCCAACCAAAATGGCCGGGAAAAACAGCAAAAAGACGGCCATGCTGAACCAGGACGAGCCGAGCCGCCGGTACGCGTCCAAAATGCTGGCCGGTTGGCGCAGGTAGCGCCGCGCAATGGCATAACTCAGGGCAGCCGCGCCAAGCCCGTCCACAAAAAACCAGCGCATGACCATGCTGGCAGCGGTGGTAATCCACCAAAACAGCGAAGAAGAATCGCCCGCCGTCTGCGGGTGCATCAACGGCAGCGCCACCTGAACCAGCAGGAGCGGGATTTCGGCCAGCGCGATGATCCCCACCAGCAGCCAGAAATTGTGGCGGTACAGGCCGACGGCCCCATCCAGGATTTCGCCCAGACGCAGCGGACGCAAATTGATCTCTACAGGATTTTCCATTAGATTACCCGCCGGCTTGGGTCAGGAGACCCAAGCCCAACATCAGGAGACCCAAGCCCAACGAACAGACGCACCCCGCGCCTGTCCACCGTTTCGAGAAGTTGCCCCACGCTGCGGCCCAGCCGCGGGTGAACCAGCCCGGGAGCCAGGTCGGCCAACGGGACGAGCACAAAGGCGCGTTCATGCAGGCGCGGGTGCGGAAGCGCCAGCGGCGGCGCATCCAGCATCAGGTCGTCGTAAAAGAGAATATCCAGGTCGATCAGGCGCGGGCCGTTTCGAAAGCTGGGTACGCGGCCCAGGGTCTGCTCCAATGCTTTCAGGTGGGTCAGCAGTTCGAGGGGCGATAAATCGGTTTCGGCATAAACAACCATATTCAAAAACGCGGGCTGGTCGGTATAGCCCCAGGGTTGCGTCTCGTAGACCGGCGACTCGGCCTTGACGATCACATCCGGCGCAAAAGCGTCCAACGCCGCCCGCAGGTTTGCCGGGCGGTCGCCGATGTTAGTTCCCAGGGCCAGGTAAACGCGCTGCGCCATCAGCGGCTAGTTCCCCAAATGATCGGGCGTAAAGGCTCCGGGGAGCAGGTCCGCCACCGTCGTCTGCCGGAGCATGCGCCCGCGCTCATCCGCGATCAGCACGAGGGTATCCATGCCAAATTCGGCCAGCACTTGGCGGCAGCCGCCGCAGGGCGGGCCGCCGTTGGCTGTGACCAGCGCGATCACGTCAAACGCCCGTTCGCCTTCGGAAACAGCCTTGAAGACCGCCACGCGCTCGGCGCACATCGTCATCGGGTAAGCCGCGTTTTCGACATTGACTCCGGTGAAAATGCGGCCTGAACTCGTCCGCAGCGCCGCGCCGACCGGGTAGTTGGAGTAAGGAGCGTAAGCGCGGCGGCGGGCTTCGTTCGCCAGATCGATCAGGAATTGACGTTCATCGTCGGTAAGGGCAGGTGTCACTTGTTTTTTCTCGCTTTTTCTTTGCATCATCACAGCGTTTGGCGAAGCTCATTTTTTATCCTTGTTGAGCGTGGCGTGCCCGGCCAGCTCGGCGTCGGTGAACGCGGAAATCATGGCCCGGTAGACTCGCTCCGTCACCGATGGGTCCGCGCCCAGTTCCCCGGCCAGCGCCGTGACTTTGGCGACGACCTGCTCCACGCGCTGGGGCGCTCGAACGTCCTCCGTCGTCTTCTTGAAACGGGCCGCCTGCTGCACGTACGCGCCGCGCCCGGCCAGCAAGGCCACGATCTGACGGTCGATCCGGTCAATGTTGGCGCGGACTTCTTCCAGGGAGTTGCAGTCTACAATGTCAGTCATGTGTTTGAGCCTGATTGAATTTTACCCTCAACAATGAAGGGTTTTAATGGGTAATATCTCGTTTGCTGCCTGACCTGCGTCATTACTTTTACATTCAATTGTCAACCAAAGCCATTCGTCCGTTTTCGCTTCGCGCGCTTTTCTTAAAGTGTTTGTGTGGCGGTGGGGACCGGCGCGGCTGCTGTGGAAGTGACCGCCGGGGCGGGGAAATGGGTTGGCTCCTGGCGCGCTGCGTCGCCGCAGGCGCGCAGGAGCAGGGAAAGCGCGATCAACAGGGCGATTGCATCTAATTTATTGGCACATTTTGGACTTCAAACTGGCAAATCGTCTTGTTTTCGCCTGATGCGGCGCGGCTAAAACCAATACTGTTTAGATAAGGCATTCCAATTCAAAGGCAGGTTTTCATTTTCTCCATAGAGAAACAGCCGCCAAAGCGGCTTCGTAACAATAGCCCGGACGTTTACGTCCGGGGCGGGGCCAAAAGGC
>JBARBA010000418.1:0-5568 GCA_049792555.1 Anaerolineales bacterium | reverse complement strand
GCGGATAATCAATCGTCCCGGGGATACCGCGCGGATAATCGCCGCTCTGGGAATGATCCAGCGTGCGCTGAAAGATCAATTTTTCGATGGTCCCAAAAAGCAGGGAAGCCGGCGTACTCTCCTGGCGAAAAAGGAAATCGTCAAAGGCCCGGTATCCAATAGCTTTATCTGCCCCAAATTTATCGCCGGTTAATTGCTCGATGGCGCCGAACGAACCCGGCGAAAGATGATTGTCAATGTCAGCGCCAAACTGGCTCAACAGAATATCCACCCAGACATTTTGTGTGTAAGCATAACGATGATGCTGCCCGCCAATCAACCCGAAAAAATTCCGATCGAGGAGATGGCGCGCAATCAGGCCAGATTGATTAATGGCCCGATGCGTCCAGGGGTACATGCCCGTCAGCAAAGACGCAGTGCCGGGAACGGTAAAACTCCCCGCAGCGTAATGCGCATGATAAACGCTCGCCCTTTGCGCAAAGCGCTTGAAATGCGGCGTCGTTTCCCTCGGATAACCGTATACCGACAAATTTCGCGCCGTCATGGCGTCAAAGACGATCACAATGATATTGGGCGCATCGGCCTGCTCAGAAAGGGTCGATAAACCGCGCGGCGAAAGATACGAAAGAGCCACCGCAGGCGGCACGAGCGCTGCTAACTTCAGAAAATCACGCCGGGTAAGTTTGGGCACAGCGTACTCCTACAAAATCTGGCGGAGGATGATAAAAAGAACAGCAATCACACTGATCGGGATCAAGAGATACAGAAAGATCACAGCGCGGTCTGCAAAAGATTCGATCACCCGCCGCACAAGGACCGATTTCCCCGCAAAATAAACGAGACAAAAAATGACGACAAACACCCCAGGCGTCAGGAATAACAACAATTTCGGGTACGTTTCTTCCTGGAATTGGAAAGCGAAGAACATTAAATACCCAAGGGAAAGAAACACAAAAGATGCCCCGCGCACCACAAACATTTCATGGAACCACTTGCCCGGCAGGGCCAGGCTCAACAAGACCGGCGCGGACAAAACCACCAGGCTCTCGAGAAAAGTATTCACCATGGCGAAGGCAAATACCTCGAGGATTTCAGGCACCGTCATAAAAAAGAGCCAGCTGGGCAGCTTCCAAAGAAACCACAAAATCGTCCAGCCATAAAGCATCAAGACGATGACGGCATACACCGGCGCAATTTGCCTAAGGTTGGGGATACGCTTGAGCACAAAATTTTCCAATTCTCTGGAAACCCGAAAATAAAAGAAACCCCGGCCTCTCGAGGAGGCCGGGGCCAGTGAAAACTACTTGATTGCAGGCGCCGTGGATTTCGAGCGCATGATCGCCCAGGCCAATACACCGGCCAAAGCCAGGGCTACAACCCAGATACCAACCAACGTCCACCCCGTAGCGCCAGCGTACTGGACAACGATGGGGGCAATAATAACCGAAACCAGGTTGACCACCTTGATCATCGGGTTCAACGCCGGGCCGGATGTGTCCTTGAAAGGATCGCCAACAGTATCACCGACAACGGCAGCCTTGTGGCGCTCAGAACCTTTGCCGGTATTTTTGGCGGGATTCTTAGGCTCATCTTCGAGCAGTTTCTTGGCATTGTCCCATGCGCCGCCGGCGTTATTCATGAAGACCGCCAACAGTTGGCCGGAAACGATGATGCCCGCCAGGAACCCACCCAGGGCTTCAACTTGCAGAGTCAGACCAACCAAAATCGGCGTGACGATGCCCAGTAAAGCCAAGCTGACCAATTCCTTCTGCGCAGCGGCAGTGGAAATGGATACGGCTTGGCGATAGTCGGGCTTGACTTTTCCATCGAGCACGCCCAGCCTGAATTGGCGGCGGCATTCTTCAACAATCAAAGCCGCAGCGCGACTGACTGCTTGAACGGCGAACGAAGAGAACAACCAGGGCAATGCGCCGCCGAGCAGCATCCCGACGAATACCTGTGGAATGTCAACGCGGATGCCAATGGACTGGATCTGTTGAGCTACCGGGATGCCAATCGCGGCTTGAGCGCGGCTGACATCCACCAAGTATGAGCCGAACAAGGACACCGCTGCGATGACCGCTGAACCGATGGCAACGCCCTTGGTGATGGCTTTGGTCGTGTTCCCGACGCCATCCAGGTCGGCCATGATCTGCTGGGCAGCTTTGGTTTCTTTATCTTCCATGCCAGACCAGGACATTTCGCCAATACCATTGGCATTGTCTGCAATCGGGCCGAAGGAGTCCATGGCGACGTTATTGCCGGTCAGGGTCAACATACCGATACCGGTCATTGCCACACCGTATAGAATGAAAGAAACATGGGCACCGGCGGGAGCGCCGGCAGGAAGATCGAAGAAGCCAAAAATCGCAATGGATGCGAGAATGGTCACGGCAATGACCACCACAGACCAAACGGACGATTCGAAACCGACCGAGATGCCTTGCAGGATCAGGGTCGCCGGGCCGGTATCCGCCGCCTTTTTGATATCTTGCACCGGGGATTTATCAGTGCCGGTGAAATACTCGGTTAAGCGATCAATCACAATCGCTAACAAAACGCCGACAGCCACCGCCAGCGGCGTACGCCACCAACCGCCCCATAAATCCATCTCAGGCTTGTTCAAATAAATGAAACCACCGATGAAGAACAAAACTGCCGAAATGACCGCCGAGGACAAGAAACCTTTGAAGATGGCGCCCATCGCGTCACCGCTCTTGCCGGGGCCACCGCGCACCAGGTAGGTTCCGATGATCGAAGAAACCACACCGATGCCGCGCACGATCAACGGGAAGATGATCCATTCCAAACGACCGGTGAAATGATAAAGCGCCAAGCCCAGGATCAAACCGGAGACGATGGTCACTTCGTAGGATTCGAAGATGTCTGCGGCCATACCGGCGCAATCGCCGACATTGTCGCCCACCAAGTCGGCGATGACTGCCGGGTTGCGGGGATCGTCTTCGGGGATACCGGCTTCCACTTTTCCGACCAGATCCGCACCGACATCTGCTGCTTTCGTGAAGATGCCGCCGCCCACGCGCATGAAGAGCGCCAGCAGCGTGCCGCCAAAGCCGAAGCCCAGAAGCGCATCCGGCGCGGCTTTGCCGAGGATGATGAAGATGATCGTGCCGCCGAACAGGCCAAGGCCATCCGTCAGCATACCGGTGATGGTGCCGGTGCGGTAAGCAATGCGTAGCGCATCCGCAAAAGAGCGTCGGGAAGCCGAGGCTACACGGACATTGCCCTGGACTGCCATACGCATGCCAATCCGGCCCACGGTCAAAGAGAAGCCGGCACCCATCACAAAGGCAACTGCGCGCGCAATGCCGATGATCAAACGCACCTGGGCATCGCTCATGCCCTGGAAGCGATCCAATGCCTCAGCGCTGGGGGGAACGATATACACCGAGAAAAACAGCGCTACCGTCAGGACGCCAATGAGTGGCAAAATTGACTTCAATTGCTTTTCAAGATAAGCCTCGGCCCCGTCACTAATGTACCCCCAAACCTCTTGCATCTTTGCCGTACCCTTGTCTTCGCGCATAATTTGCGTGCGCAGAATCCAAGCGTAAACCAAACCCAGGATTGCAATACCCAGCACACACCAGATTGCAGCCTGTTCCAAAATAGATAATCCTTGCATAGTGTATTTTCCTCTCAAAGAATTTTTAGAATGCCGCCAATTCAACAGCAAGACAACAAACGAAAATTGTACAATGAATGAATCAAGCGGTCAAGAAAAAGAAATCATGTCTTTGTAACATACAAAACATGAAATTTGTTAAGCCGTTCAGGAATTGAAGATTAGGGTTTTATGAGAATTTCACAAAGTGCTTGACTTTGCCTTTTGATATGTTGTATAGTAATATTCAGTTGAACCTTTCTCTTGTATGACCCTGGCACTGCTGCCCACTGGCTGCCGTGCCTTTTGTTTCGCCAATTTCCCAACCAAAGGAAGACTGCATGATTCGCGTTACTGATCTATCGAAAAACTACGGAGTACGATTGGCTGTCGATACCCTGAATTTCGAAGCTCGCCAGGGAGAAATACTTGGCTTCCTCGGGCCGAATGGCGCAGGCAAGACAACCACCATGCGCATCCTGACAGGCTACCTGCCGCCCACGAGCGGCACGGCAACCATTGCAGGATTCGATGTGGTAAGTGAATCACTCGAAGCTCGCAAGCGTGTCGGCTACCTGCCTGAGACCGTCCCTCTTTACACAGATATGACGGTCCATAATTACCTGAAATTTATGGCGGATTTGCGCCATTTGCCAAATGCAGACGATGCCGTCGACGAAACGTTGGAAATGGTCGGGCTTCTTGACCGGGGAAATGGCTACATTAGCAATCTATCGAAAGGCATGCGTCAACGTATGGGGCTTGCCCAGGCGCTCATCCACAAACCCGAGGTGCTCATTCTTGACGAACCCACCATCGGACTCGACCCCGCCCAAATCATCGAGGTGCGCAACCTGATCCGTGAGGTTGGAAAAGAGCGGACCGTCCTGCTCTCCACACACATCCTTTCCGAAGCGCAACAAATTTGTGACCGAATCCTGATCATCAACAAGGGAAAAATCGTCGTGGAAGACACGCCCCAGAACCTGCAATCCAAGCTGGCGGGGGCGCAGCGCGTCCAATTGCGGGTGCGCGGCGAGGCAGATGAATTGGCCGATAAGATTGCGGCGGTAAAAGATGTACAGGAAGTCAAAGTTCAGAACGACGGAGCCATTGAATTCCAGTTCGCCGCCGGGAAAGACTTGCGCCCTGATATTGCCCGACTGACAATCGAATCAAATTATGACCTGCTGGAACTGCGTCCCATCAACTTGAGCCTGGAAGAGATTTTCCTCCAGCTTACACGCGAAGATGTATCAGCGGAACAAGAAGAGGAAGCCGAGTAGACCTATGCGTAATATCTGGATTGTTGCCAAAAAAGAATTCTCCCAATACTTTATCAGCCCAATTGCCTATAGCGTGGCATTTTTGTTGCTGGTGATTGTGGGAATACTATTTACACTGACGCTCATGAGTTTCTCCAACCAACCGGGCATGGGCGCGCCCGACTCTCGCAACATTACCTACGGCGTGGCTTTCTTGCTCATGCTGTTCACTCCGGCCTTAACCATGCGCTTGATCGCCGATGAAGTGCGTATGGGAACCATGGAGTTGCTGCTGACTGCCCCATTGCGCGATTACGAAATGGTGGTTGGCAAATGGCTGGGCGCATTTCTCTTCATCCTGGTGGTGATTGCCATCACGTTGGTTTTTCCGCTCATATTCAATGCGATGACAAAGAATGGCATTGACCAACTTCTCTTGATTTCCAATTATTTGGGCGTTATTCTTGTTGCCGCTGCCCTGCTTGCGCTCGGTGTGGGAATTTCGGCAATATTCAGCAACCAGATTGCGGCCTTTTTTACAACGATGACGTTGTTTATTGTGCTGTGGTGGCTGGTAGGCGCTCCGGCGAATTTATTACCACAAGGCGGAGGCGAAATCTTCACATACTTGAGCCTCTCATCACAGTTTTCCAACAATTTTATTCAGGGTTCAGTTTC
>JBARBA010000417.1:0-2323 GCA_049792555.1 Anaerolineales bacterium | reverse complement strand
GCCGGGTAACGGGTCAAAGGCTGGAGGAGGGGGTTTACGTCAACGCGCCGCGCGACGCTTGGGAGCAGGCCGCAGACCGGGCCGCGGAGCGCGCCCTGGCCGGTCGTCCCGCATCCGCCCGCCATGCTGCGCCTGCGCCCCACGCAGCCGGCGCGCCCTTTATCATCCAACGCCATTCATCGTTCGAGCATCGCCTGCTGGGCGATGCGCCGACGGCGGAACTGGTGGCCATTGCGCAAAAACAACCCAACCGCAACGACAAGCTGACGCTGGAGCGCGACTTCCTGTGGATGTGGCACCAGAACCCGGAGCAGGTGACCGAGGAGAAGATTGCGCAAAAGTGCCCCTGGGTCCGCACCCTGCGACTCAAGGGCAGCAACCTGCTGGTGACCTACGGCGAGCTGAATACCCTGCCCGACTATTTGCCCAACCAGCAATCGCTGGATACGACCCCCGCCAACATCCTGCTGCCGATCCTGCAATTTGTGCGCCAGGAAGGCTACCTGCGCATGAACAGCCTGTTGGGCAACACGAACCCGCCGCCCATCCCCGACTTCCCGCTTTTTCAGGGCGCGGTCAGTTCTTTTTCTTACACAGGCCTGGCGTCGACGCTTTTTTCGTCGAAGGCGCTGAACGACCTGACGGCCAACCTGGGCATCAAAAAATCGGACCATTACACCGGTCTGTTGGCGCGCAACGCCTGCCACTTTGCGCCGTTTTCGTGGTATCGCTGGCAGGAATCGTACCTGATTGCGCGCAACGAGGCGCAGTTGGCGTACCAAAACCGCAACGACAGCAACCTGCGCGAGCTGCACACGCACAATGCCTGGGTGGCGCACGGGTACGCCGACCACTTTTTGGAAGACTCGTTTGCCGCCGGGCACCTGATCAACAAGAACCTGGTGATGCAGTGGTTCCTGGAGTGGGCCGGGCCAACCTGGACGGTGTCGGTGCCGCCCTGGGATTTGATGAAACGCATGATGTCTTCGATCCAGCCGGGGTTGGCGGGGCGCAACCTGTACGCCAGCACCTGGCAGGCGGGGCCGTCGAACGACCCGCAGACGGTGGAAGAGCAGCGCACGTACGCCCAGCGCGTGACGGCCAGCCGCCTGCAAGCCGACGGCAATACCAGCGCGGAGGGCGTCTACCACAATAACTATATGGCCTTTTTGAACAGCGCCGTGACGCAATCGGCCTCGGCCACCCTGCACGATTATCACAATGAGCATTCGCTGTGGGTCAGTTCGGCCAGCCAGCCGAACGCCTTCCAGGTGTGGGGCGATGAGACGCTGCTCAACGGCGGCGACGGGGTGCGCATTGCCAGCGAGACGGCGCATCGTTCGCAGCAATCCATCCTGGACCTGCTCAATAGCGGGGCCACCGGCACATCGGTGCAGGATTTGGCCAACCAGTTCCCCACCCGGGTGCGCAACAGCCAGAACCAACTGGTGGATTTGCAGACCTGGCACGACACCGACCAGAGGAAGCTGTGTTTCGAGACGATCTTCGACGAGGTGCATTACTACGTGCTGAAGGCCATGCCCTACATCGACAACATCTCGCGCGACCAGGGTGATATCCTGCCCGATCCGCCGCCGCCCAACCAGGGCGTGGACATCGACCCGACTTATTACTACCACCTGTCGACCGAGTTTCGCGGCGCTGGGATGTGCCTGGACGTGTACAGCGACACCGATCGCATCAATATGCCGCAGTTGCGCGCCTGCGGCAATTATTCGGGCCAGTACTGGCGCATCGCGCCCTCGGACAAGCCCGGCTATTACCGCCTGACCACCGAGTTCCGCGGCGCGGAGATGTGCCTGGACGTGTACAGCGACACCGACCGCATCAACATGCCGCAACTGCGCGCCTGCGGCGGTTATTCGGGCCAATACTGGAGCATTACGCCCTCCGGTCAGGGCAATTACCTGCGCCTGTCGACGCTCTTCCGCGGGCCGGAGATGTGCCTGGATATTTGCAACGGCGGCAAGTATAACGATATGCCACAACTGCGCACGTGCGGCAATTTTTTGGGGCAGCATTGGTTGTTTACGAAGACGGATAAGAAGGTGTAGCCCCAATACTGTTTAGATAAGGCATTCCAATTCAAAGGCAGGTTTTCATTTTCTCCATAGAGAAACAGCCGCCAAAGCGGCTTCGTAACAATAGCCCTGCCTGCCCTGAGCTTGTCGAAGGGTTTACGTCCGGGGCGGGGCCAAAAGGCGATAAATCTTTAGGAAACGGTGCTTCTCTCAGCGTGGGAGACGCCGCCCCTTCGGCAGAACGCTCAGGGCGAGACCCGTAGAATTCGTCCATTAAACGG
>JBARBA010000416.1:0-8063 GCA_049792555.1 Anaerolineales bacterium | reverse complement strand
TCAGACGGCTTCGTAACATAGCCCGGACGTTCACGTCCGGGCGGTATAGCGGAAAATGCCCCTGCCTGAGTTTACGATTGAAGAGCCGAAAGTTTCAGTCGTGTTGGTTTTTGGGGAATGAGCGTTGATGGCCTCATAGCTGGCGGGTAATCCGTAAGTCGAAATTCATTTCGACCATCACGGAAAATCTCAAAGAACCGAAGATTTCCAAAGAACCGTCATGTTTCGATTGGTTAACAAACAAACCCGGCCAATTGCCGGGTTTTCTGCCTGAAGGCCAGAGCCGTTTTTTATCCCATCCGACCGGTGATGTAATCCTCGGTCAATTTCTTGTGCGGACGGGTGAACATCTCGTTCGTGGGCAGGAATTCCACCAACTCGCCCAGCCAGAACAGACCGGTAAAGTCGGAGACGCGCGCCGCCTGCTGCATGTTATGGGTGACGATGACGATGGTATAGTCTTTCTTTAGCTCGCTAATCAGTTCCTCGATTTTGAGCGTGGCAATCGGGTCGAGCGCCGAGGTGCATTCGTCCATCAAAATGACTTCCGGTTGGACGGCCAGCACACGCGCAATACACAGGCGCTGCTGCTGCCCGAGCGACAGGCTCAAGGCATCGCTTTTCAGCATAGCCTTGACTTCATCCCACAGCGCCGCCGCCTGCAAGGATTTTTTGATGATTTCATCCAGGTGCGCATTGCTCTTCACCATATTCAGCACACGCGGGCCAAAAGCCACATTGTCAAAGATGCTTTGCGGAAAAGGGTTCGGTTTCTGGAAGACCATGCCCACCCGTTGACGCAGGTTAACCACATCCACGTTTGGGGCATAAATGTCCTCACCATTAAGCAGAACCTGCCCTTCGATGCGCGTCCCGGCAATCGTGTCGTTCATGCGGTTGAGGCAGCGCAAGTAGGTGGATTTTCCGCACCCCGATGGCCCGATCAACGCCGTGATCTTGTTGGGCAGGATGTCTGTGTTAATGTTGTTCAGGGCCTTCTTGGAACCGTAATAGAAATTCATCCCGCGGACGGAAAAAACAGATTGGGTGTCGCTCATGGCCTGATTTTACCGCATGTTTCTTGTGACAGGTTTGCCGCTTATGCGTAATTTGCCAAACTGAGTTGGCAAAAAAATCTCGGTTTTCGTTTGGTTTTTTAATACGGCGCTGTGTCATTTGCGGCGATGGAATGCCCGCGGCCATGGAATACCGGCAGGTACAAATTGCACTTTTCCACTCGATAAAAAGTGCAATTTGTGATCGTGACGGGTATAATTCGGGCAATGAAACAAGCCTATTCCCCCATGATTCTCCTGACAATTCTAGCTCTTTTGCTTACATCCTGTGGCGCAGGCGTTTCCCAGGCTGACGCAAACGCTGCTTACATCGAAAACAAAGGCTCGGACACGATTGTCAACCTGGCGCTGGCCTGGGCTGAACGTTACCAGGGCGAGCACCCTGATGTTCGCATCTCCGTTACCGGCGGCGGTTCAGGGACGGGTATTGCCGCGCTGATTAACGGCACAGTGGGGATTGCCAACGCCTCGCGCGCGATCAGCGCCGATGAATTGAAGCAGGCCGAAGCCAACGGCATAAAGCCGGTCGAGTTTGTGATTGCCCGCGATGCGATTGCGGTCATCGTCAACCCCGAAAACTCGGTCAGCCAACTGACCCTCCAGCAAATTTCCGACGTCTACAGCGGCAAGATCAACAACTGGAAGGAACTCGGCGGCGACAACCGGCCCATCGTGCGCCTTTCGCGCGAGACAAACTCTGGAACGCACGTCTATTTCCTTCAAAATGTGCTCCGCCTGGGCGATCCAAATAACAAGACGTTTTTTTCCGCCAACACCCTGCTCCTGCCATCTTCCGAGGGCATCATTAATGAATTGCGCTCCAACCCGAACGCAATCGGCTACGACGGGCTGGGATATGTGCCGAAAGACCTGAAAGTCATTGCCATTGCCCAAAAAGCTGGCATGAACTATATCCTGCCATCCATTGCAACCGTCAACGACAAGACCTACCCGATTGCCCGCGACCTGTACATGTATACGGCCGGCAACCCGGCCGGGGCGACCAAAGCGTACCTCGACTGGATCGTTTCTGCCGAAGCCCAGAAAATCGTCTCGGACCTGGGCTTTGTCCCGATCCTAAAGTAGGGGCACGGCGGTGGTAAGCGGCGTTTTGGGTATACCGAAACCCGCCGCGCCCCTACGGACATGACCGTATGGGAAAAGGGCAACGGCGGCGGTTAATGGGCGTTTTTCGTATACCGAAACCCGCCGCGCCCCTACCGGAATATTGGTGACTGTATGGAAAAAGAACTGACCTGGCACGAATTTCTCATCACCCGGCTGATTAAAGCCTCCGGGTATTCGGCGATCCTCTTTGTCGCGCTGATTTTTTACTTCCTGCTGCGCGAGGGACTTCCCGCCCTGGCCGAAGTCAAGTTGGGCGACTTGTTTGCCGCCACGCGCTGGTACCCGATCGAGAACTATTTTGGCCTCCTGCCGCTGATTACCGGTTCTCTGATTGTCACCGTGGGCGCGGCTTTGATCGCGGTGCCCTTTGGCATCGCCACGGCGGTTTTTATTGCTGAAATTTCCCCACGTTGGGCGCGCGATATTCTCAAACCGCTGGTGGAGTTGTTGGGCGGCTTGCCTTCGGTAATACTTGGTTTCCTGGGCATCCTGGTGCTTTCGCCGTATTTACGCATTTTGCTCAACCTGCCAACCGGCCTGACTGCCTTGGCCGGTTCCATTCTGCTAGGCGGGATCGCCATCCCGACGATTGTCTCCGTCGCCGAAGATGCGCTCGATTCCGTGCCGCGTTCGTACCGCGAGGGGGCCTGGGCGCTGGGCGCCACGCGCTGGCAGACCATTTGGCGCGTCACCCTCCCGGCGGCGCGTTCCGGCGTGCTGACGGCGGTGATGCTCGGCCTGGGTCGCGCCATCGGCGAGACCATGGCGGTGATGATGGTCACGGGCAACGCCCCGGTGATGGCCACCGGCCTGGGGTCGCTGTTTTCTCCCGTCCGCACCATGACGGCCACCATCGCCGCCGAAATGGGCGAAGTTTCCAACGGCAGCGTGCATTACCACGTGCTGTTTTTGATCGGCATCACCCTGTTCCTGATTTCGTTGATCGTCAACGTAACCGCCTCGGCGGTCGTCTTCCAGCAGAAGAAACGTTCCGAACGGGTTTTGTCGTAACTAAACCAAAAGACCCTAAAGGTTTTGAAAACCTTTAGGGTTTGTCTCATTCGTGTGGAAAATATGAAACTTACCCTTAACCGCAACCTGACCCAACGTCTCGGCTTTAGTCTGATAACGATCATGGCCCTGCTGACCGTCCTCCCGATCATCGGTGTGGTGATTTATATCCTTGCCCAGGGCGGCCCGGCCATTTCGTGGGAATTCCTGTCCGGTTTCCCGCGTGACGGGATGCGCCAGGGCGGGATTCTCCCGGCCATCATCGGCACGTTTTACCTGACGCTCGGCACCGCCGTCTTTTCGGTGCCGCTCGGCGTGGCCGCCGCCATCTACCTCTCGGAATATGCCGCCGAAAATATGGCCACCCGGCTGATCCGGCTGGCAATCATCAACCTGGCGGGCATTCCCTCGGTGGTATACGGCTTGTTCGGCCTGGGGCTGTTCGTGCTGTTCCTGAAATTTGGGACGTCCATCCTCTCGGCCTCGTTGACGCTTTCGATCATGACCCTGCCGGTCATCATCTCGACCGCCGAGGAAGCCCTGCGCGCCGTGCCCGAATCCTTTCGGACGGTATCTATTTCGTTGGGCGCCACCCGCTGGCAAACCATCCGGCGCATCATCCTGCGCGAGGCGCTGCCCGGCATCATTACCGGCGTGATCCTCGGCCTGGAGCGCGCCGCCGGGGAGACCGCGCCGATCCTCTTTACCGGCGCAGCCTTCTTCCTGCCGCGCCTGCCCAACAGCCCGCTCGACGCCACCATGGCGCTGCCCTATCACCTGTTTGTGATTTCCACCCAGGTGCCTGAAATGCCTTTTCAAATCCAGTATGGCACGGCATTGGTGTTGATCGCTTTTGTGCTGGGGATGAATGTGATTGCGACGGTGGTTCGCTCACGCGCGCGCGCAAAGAGACAGTGGTAATTTCCATGAATAAAATTGTCGTTGAAAACCTGACCCTGCAATACTCCGACGGCGCCGAATCCCTGCGCAACATCAGCATGGACATCCGCGAAAAAGCCATCACAGTCATGTTCGGCCCGGCGGGCGGCGGGAAATCCTCGCTGCTGCGCTGCATCAACCGCCTGAACGACCTGACCTCCGTCAGAGCCTTGCGCGGACGCATCCTGCTGGACGGCGAAAACATCCTCGACCCAAAAACGGACGTGATCGCCCTGCGCCGCAAGGTTGGCATGGTCTTTGCCCGTCCGGTCACTTTGCCGCTCAGTATTCGCGGCAACCTGATCTACGGCCTGGAAGTGATGGGCGAGAAGCGCAAGTCAAAACTCGATGAAGCCGTCGAGCGTTCGCTGAAACAGGCCGCATTATGGGACGAGGTCAACGACCGTCTCGACGACCCCGCCATCGCCCTTTCGGGCGGTCAGCAGCAGCGCCTGTGCCTGGCGCGTTCCCTGGCGCTCGAACCCGAAGTCATCCTGCTCGACGAACCCACCTCCGGCCTCGACCCGATCTCCACCGGCAAAGTCGAAGCCAGCCTGCAGGAACTCAAAAAAAATTACACCATCGTGCTTGTGCCGCATTCCGTCCAGCAGGCAGCCCGCACCGCCGACTTCGCGGCCTTCTTCCTGCAAGGTGAACTGGTGGAATATTCCGAAGGGAAAGAAATTTTCACCACCCCCAAAGAAAAGCGCACCGAAGATTACGTCACCGGCAGGTTTGGGTAACTGTGAAAAACCAATATTTCGGCGATGTGAATGATTACCGGAAGTATGGCTTGTTGCGCACCCTGGCAAACAACGGCCAACATAAAATTGGTCTGTGCTGGATGTTAACGGCTGATGATGGCCGGAATGACGGGAATTCCATACGCTATCTCAACGATCCGCAACGCTGGCGTCAGTATGATCCGCCGCTCTTTGACCTGCTCAAAAAGTCGGTAATAGCTGATGGCAGTCGAAGCATCGCCTCGGTAGAAAACGAAAAAGTGTTACCCGGAGCCAAATTCCATAGCGAGGTGCTTACAGACTCTCTCAGCCAGCGAACGGCCTATTTCAAGGGAATGAGAGAAAAACTTGCGACCTGTGAGTTGATCTTTTTCGACCCCGATAATGGCATCGAAACAAAGTCAACCATGAAAGGACGACGCAACTCGGCAAAATACGTCTATTGGGATGAAATAGGCGAGACGTTTCAAGCCGGTCACTCAATTTTGTTGTACCAACAATTTCGACGAGAAGAAAGAACAGCCTTTATCCAGCGCGCGGTGGCGGAATTTCAAGCGCGTTTAAGCCCAAGCAAGACATATTGGTTCCGTACGCCTCAAGTCGTTTATTTCCTGGGCGTCCAGGAGAAACATGCGGAGTATCTTGCTTCCAGAGTCAAATTGATAAGTGAACAGTGGGGAAGCCAAATTCAGGCCGGCTTAAGGTGACAGTCACTTCGGTGCGCCAGAGATAACCTTTTAGCGGAATACGTCGCCATAAACAGGCCAAGTGACTGTCACCTTTTCATTCGGGAACAGGCCTATTTACCAGACCCTTAACAGTCCCTTAACAGACAGATTTTTTCTTGTGGTATAGTATTTTCACAGGCTCCCATGTCCGAAACCATCCTCGTCGTCGAAGACGAACCCTCCCTGCAAGAAACCCTGGCTTACAACCTCGAAAAACAAGGCTACACGGTCGAATCCGCCTCGGACGGGCGCACCGCCCTCGAAACGGCGCGCCGCCTGAAACCCGACCTGATCGTGCTCGACATCATGCTCCCCGGCCTCGATGGAATCGAAGTCTGCAAAACGCTGCGGCGCGAAGACTTCCCCTCCCCGATCATCATGCTCACCGCCCGCGACGATGAAATCGACCGCGTGGTGGGCCTCGAAGTCGGCGCGGACGATTACCTGACCAAGCCCTTCTCGATGCGCGAATTGATGGCGCGCGTCAAAGCCCAGTTGCGCCGCACTCAGGTCATCCGCGAAGAACTCGAAAAAATCAAAACCGACGCGCCTGCGGGGAAACAGGAAGTGCTGACGCTCGGCAACCTGGCCATCAACCTTACCCGCCGCGAAGTCATGCTCAACGACGCGCCGTTGGCGCTCAAACCGCAGGAATACGACCTGCTGCTCTTTTTTGCCGAGCACAAAGGCCACATGCTCTCGCGCGAATTCGTGCTGGAGCGCGTTTGGGGCTGGGACTACGTCGGCGACAGCCGCACCGTCGACGTGCATGTGCGCTGGCTGCGCCAGAAAATCGAAGCCGACCCGGCCAACCCCACCCGCATCGTCACCGTGCGCGGCGGCGGATACCGATTTGAAGGATGAAATATGAAAGATGAAATATGAAGAAGTCCTTCATCCTTCATATTTCATCTTTCATCCTTTTGCGATATGGTCTATCTTTATGTACTCATCGTTATTCTGCTGATCGCCCTCTCCTGGATGTCCTGGCGATATCTTTCCATGCGCCGCAGCGCCGACTCCTACGCCCGCGCCGTTTCCCGCGCCGCAAAAGGGGACGTTTCTCCCCGTGACCTGCCTGCCGATATAGAAAACATCGAGGCCGTTTCGAGCGCCATCCACGCCCTGGTGTTAGCCTTCGACCAGCGACTTGCCACCAGCGAAGCAGAGCGTTCGCGCCTGGCCGCCATCCTCGACCAAATGACCGACGGCGTCCTGATTGCCGACGCCGATGGGCGCATCCAGCTTGCCAACCCCGCCGCCGAAAAACTGCTCGGCGAGGGCCGGGGGCTTCCCGGCAGTTCCGTTGCCATTGCCTTGCGGCACCACCAACTCGTCGAAGCCTGGCGCAAATGCCAGCAATTGGGTGAACTCCAAACCGAAACCGTGGAACTGCCTGCCAGCCGCCAGTTCATCCAAATCGTCGCCATCCCCGACCGGCAGGGCGGAGGCTCGCTGCTGATGGTGCAAGACCTGACGCGCATCCGCCGCCTCGAAACGGTGCGACGCGATTTCATCTCCAACGTCTCGCACGAACTGCGCACCCCGCTGGCCTCGCTCCGCGCCCTGGCCGAGACCTTGCAGGAAGGCGCGCTCGAAGACCCGCCCGCCGCCCGGCGCTTCCTGGGCCGCATCCAAACCGAAGTGGACGCGCTGACCCAAATGGCCACCGAGCTGCTTGAGCTTTCGCGCATCGAATCGGGGCAGGTGCCGCTTGAGTTCAGGCCCGCCTCGCCGTCGAAATTGATCCACTCCGCCGCCGAGCGCATGAAAATGCAGGCCGAGCGCGCCGGGCTGACCATCCGCGTGGATTGCGCCCCCGACCTGCCCAACATCCGCGCCGACCTGCCGCGTCTCGAACAGGTGCTGGTCAACCTGATCCACAACGCCGTCAAATTCACCCGCCCCGGCGGCGAAGTCACGTTGACGGCCTCGTCGCAGGACGGCTTTATCTGTTTCATTGTCCACGATACCGGCATCGGCATCCCCGTCGACGATTTGCCGCGCATCTTCGAGCGTTTCTACAAAATCGACCGCGCCCGTTCCGGCGGCGGCACCGGGCTGGGACTGTCGATCTCGCGCCACCTGGTCGAAGCGCACGGCGGCAAAATCTGGGCCGAAAGCGCCGAGGGACGCGGCAGCACGTTTTTCTTCACCATCCCGCTGGCTTAAGGTTGATGGGGGCGATTTTAAAGACAGGTTTGGCTTAACCTCAATACTGTTTAGATAAGGCATTCCAATTCAAAGGCAGGTTTTTATTTTCTCCATAGAGAAACAGCCGCCAAAGCGTCTTCGTAAAAATAGCCCGGACGTTTACGTCCGGGGCGGGGCCAAAAGGCGATAAATCTTTAGGAAACGGTGCTTCTCTCAGCGTGGGAGACGCCGCCCCTTCGGCAGAACGCTCAGGGCGAGACCCGTAGAATTCGTCCATTAAACGG
>JBARBA010000415.1:0-17452 GCA_049792555.1 Anaerolineales bacterium | reverse complement strand
TCGTGATACGGGTGCGGCAGCAGGTCTTTGAGTTTGACGATGTGATCTTCGGCCAGGATGACGTCGGTAGCGGCCAGGTTGGCTGCGTCGATCTGGTACATCAGTTCCCGGCAGCGACCGCAGGGCGGCAGCACGGTATCCTTGCCCCAAACGGCCACAATTTTGGCGATGCGGCTTTCCCCGGCGGTGATCATGGCGGCGATGGCGCTGTGCTCGGCGCAGAAGCCGATGCCGCTGCCAATATCGATGCACACGCCCAGGTATACATTCCCGTCCGCGCCGAGCAGGGCGCAGGCCACGTCTCCGGCCGTGTTGCCGAGCGATAATTCCCTGGGTTTCAGCACGCTCTTTGCTCTTTCGATCATTTCAAGGGGGGTGAGGTCGTTCATCGTTTGTTCCTTTTAAGAGACTGTTTCTTAAAGACCTTTTAGGACACGGAAAACACGGACGAGTGCCCGCCAGGGTATTGCGCGGAGTTTCACTGAAAAAATCTCGTAAAAAGCAGCCCTTTTCCGTGTTTTCCGCGTAATCCGTGTACAGAAAAGAAGACGACAAGGACTTAAGAAACACTCTCTAAGGTACCCAGGTGGGCGACTTGTCGTTGTAAGTATTGTTCGTCAAGCGCTGTTGGCGTTGGCCGTTCTTATCGATGATGAAAATCTCATTATCTCCGTCGTTGTTGGAGACGTACACCAGCCAATTGCCGTCCGGCGACCACGATTCGGAAAAATCGCTGGTTGTGTTGACGGTCACGGCTTGCGGGTTGCTGCCGTCGGCGTTCATAATGTAAATATCCCAATCGACGCCATCCCGGTCGGTTTCGAAGGCGATTTGCTTCCCGTCCGGCGACCAGCGCGGCCGGCCATCGTAGCCGTGATTGTCCGTCAGTTTTACCAGGTGGGAGCCGTCCTTGTTCATGACGTAAATCTCCGCATCCCCGTCCCGGTCGGACGAAAAGGCGATCTTTTGCCCGTCGGGAGACCATGCCGGCACCCATTCCGAAGCCGCCGGGGTGTTCGTCAGGTTCTTAAGCTGTGTGCCATCCGCATTCAGCGTATAAATGTCATAGTTACAGCTTGCGGCCGTGGTCGCGCATTTTTCCACCAGCGAGGCCGCGATGAACTTCCCGTCCGGCGACCAGTCGGGATAATCGGCCACCACGTCTTTGTTGTTTATCACCTTTTGGATGTTTTTGCCGGACATATCCATACGGTAGATATTCCAGTTGTTTTCACGGTCAGACGAAAAACCGATTTGATGGGTGGCGGCAATGTAGGTGGGAGAAACGTCATTGGCCGACGTATCGGTCAACCGCGCGGGGACGCCGCCATGGACATCGATCGAATACAGATCGAAGTTGCCATTCTGGTCAGATTGATAGACGATTTTGCCCGATAGCGGCGGCTCGGAAGCGCCGGGCTGGAAGCGCGAGCACGCCAGGCTGACGAGAACCAGCAGCAGTACGGGGAAGGCGAGGTGGGTTTTCTTTGTCATTGTTATCTCCCAATCAGAAGGATTTGTGGCTAACGGGAAAGAAGAAAATCTCTATCCACAGATTACGCAGATTTTCGCACACCTGTCCCGGCGTCCCTTCGGGAGATTTTTTTAAATCTTTTGCCGTTTCTATCTGCGTCATCTGTGAAATCTGTGGATGATGGCTTTGGGCAGCAACTCAATTTGTCCATGCGACCCATGCGTCGTAACACGCGGCGCAGTTGCCTTTCAGCCAGTCATTCGCATGGTCGACGGTGACGAGTTCGCCTTCCAAATACCACGCGCGCTCGAAATACTCGAAGTACAAAACCCGGGTCTCGCTGTTGGGCGTCGGGGTTCCGTTTCGGGCGGCGGCGATGACGGCCTGGAAGGATTGTTCCGCCATAGGCATCAGCGGGTTGTCGCCGAACTGGTTTGCGACTGCAACCAGTTGCAGGGCCTCGCCCCGGTCAAAGGCGGTTTGCCACAGGTCTTTATAATCGGCTGTTTTATATAGCTGGTACGTGGCCCAATCGCGCGTCAGCGGGAGGCCTTGCGCATCCTGACCGGCGGGGCGACCCTTGCAGACTCCCACTGTTTCATCGCCCAGGCAATTCCAAAGCGTGGACGATGCGTGTTCGCCAAAGAATGACGCATTCTTATCGCGGAGTGCTTTGGCGATCTCTGTCGCAAAGGTCTGGAAATCGGCGAAACTTCCGGGAACGATGGTGGGGGGCGCGTTTGGGCTGGCGGCGGCAGTGGCTGTAAGCGTGGGAGTGTTTTCGACGCCGGGCGACGGCGTCAGCGTGAGGCCGGTCTCAACCGGGCTTGTCCAGATGCAGGCGGAGACCAGAAAGAAGAGAAGGAAAAGGTGGAACGCCCTGGTTTTCATGTGTTGGCATCTCCTTTTGTTGAAGCGCGCTTGCGCCGCGTTTTGGCAGGCGCAGGTTCTACACATGAGCAGAAACAAGTTTTGTAAAATTATACAAACGTTCTGATGAAACGCCCAACCATATCGTATAAAAATTGGCTCTTAATAGATTTCAAGGAGTTGAAATATTTTTCTCCTTTTGCCTGCGCAAAGTATCTTCCCGTGCCGCCGCCGGTGGATGAATCCACCGGCTGAATTCATGGAAGCCGCCTGAAGGCGGCTGAATCCGATGTTTAGCCCGCTTCAGCGGGCTTCCATGTCGTAAGCCGGGGATTTTAATCCCCGGCGGAGCCGGACACGGAGACCTCCTTGAAATAACACAAGAGCCTAAAAATTATAGCATGTTCTCGTTTTGCAATGTCAAAAATACCCGCTCAAAAAAGACATCCGAAGTTCAAAAAACTTCGGATGTCTTTGCTACACTATGGTCAGCAATACCTGCTTCTGCTTCACCGTTTCACCTGTCTTGACGCCGATGCGGGCAATAGTGCCGTCGCGCGGGGCTTTCAATTGGTTCTGCATCTTCATCGATTCCAGGATCACCAGCACCTGGTCCTTTTTGATGGTCTGGCCATCGCTGACCGGGACGGCGACCACCAGCCCCGGGATGGGCGCTTTCAACTGGAACTCGCCGCCCACATCGGCAGTCCGGCTGCCGGCGGCGCGCAGGCGCTTCTCGCGTTCGTCTTCGACAACCCCGTGGTACAGACGCCCGTGCAGCAACACCTGCCACTCCTTCTCCTCGGGGTAAATATAGGCCTCGTGAGATTTTCCGCCGATCAGCAGCGAATAGACCGGCTGCCCGCTGACCGATTCGAAGTCCACTTCGAGTACCTTCTTGTTGATGCGCACGTGGCTTTCGTCGATGATTTCGACGTTGAATGGTTTATCGTCATTGGTTGTAATATATTTCATGGATGTAGTCCTCTGAAAGAAGCGGCGAGGGTTGAGTAGCTGGTGATGTTCCGGCGTACACCTGCACTGCAACAAACGCAGTGCGGTGCAGTGTCGAAACCCGGTATTATTCAAGATGTATTCCAGTTGGTTTCGACACCTGCCCTCCCGAAGGGACGCCGGGACAGGTGTGGCGGGCGGTGCCAGGGTACGGCGGCTGTGGAACGCCGCCTACTCAACCAACGGTGGGCAGTCATTTACCGATGTATCCGTTCCCAGCGTCCAACCCACTTCCAGTTGGACGTATCGCGCTCGTTGCGCTGCACGATCTGCGCGGCGTGCTGGCTTTGATGGTGGGCCGCCAGCGTGGCGAAGACGGCGGCAATTTCGGCCATGGCCGGGTCATCGTGCTCCTGCACCGAGAAACGCTCTTCCACGAAGCGCGTATCGTACTGGCCGCCCATGAAGCGCGGGCTGTCCATCAGCATTTGGTGGAAGGGGATGTTCGTGCGCACGCCCACGATGCGGTATTCCTCCAACGCGCGGCGCATGCGCATGATGGCCTGCGCGCGCGTCTCGCCCCACACGATCAGCTTGGAAATCATCGGGTCGTAGTACGACGTAATCTCAAAACCGGGGAAAACGCCCGTATCCACGCGCACACCCGGCCCGGTGGGCACCTGGCTGTGCGTGATCACGCCTGTGGATGGCATGAAGTTATTGAAGGGGTCTTCGGCGTTGATGCGGCACTCGATGGCCGCGCCGTTGATCTTGATGTCTTCCTGCTTGTACTGCAGCGGGCGTCCGCGCGCGATGCGGATTTGTTCCTTGACGATGTCGATGCCGGTCACGCTTTCTGTGACGGGGTGCTCCACCTGCACGCGGGTGTTCATCTCAAGGAAATAAAAATTGTGGTCTTTATCCACCAGGAACTCAATCGTCCCGGCGTTGACGTAATTGACGGCCTGCGCCGCTTTCACGGCCACTTCGCCCATCTTTTGGCGCAGCGCATCGTCGATAAAGGCCGAGGGCGCTTCTTCGACCAGCTTTTGGTGACGACGCTGGATGGAGCATTCGCGTTCGTTGAGGTGGATGACGTTCCCGAAGGTATCGGCCATGATCTGGATTTCGATGTGCCGCGCCCCTTCGACCAGTTTTTCCAGGTAGACGTTGCCGTCGCCGAAGGCGGACTCCGCCTCACGCCTCGCTGAACTCAGCAGTTCCGGCATTTCTTCCAGGCTGCGAACTTCGCGCATGCCCTTGCCGCCGCCGCCTGCTGTGGCCTTGATCAGCAGCGGAAAGCCAATTTTCGGCGCAATTGCCAGCAAGTCTTCGTCTGACAGGTTGCCCACGTCTTCGGTGCCCGGCACAACCGCCACACCCGCCTTGCGGACGGTTTCGCGGGCGGTCATCTTATCGCCCATGGCGGCAATCGCCGAGGGGTTTGGCCCGATAAAGACAATTCCATTTGCTTCGCAGGCAGCGGCGAAGTCTTCGCGCTCGGCCAGGAAACCATAGCCGGGGTGGATGGCCTGCGCCCCCGATTTTTGGGCTATGTCGATGATCTTATCGGCGCGCAGGTAAGAGTCGCGCGAGGGCGCCGGGCCGAGCAGGTAGGCCTCGTCTGCCAGGCGCACGTGCAGGGCCTGGCGGTCCGCTTCCGAGTAGACGGCAACGGTGCCGAGGCCCACTTCGCGGCAGGCGCGAATGATGCGGACGGCGATTTCGCCGCGGTTGGCAATCAGGACTTTTTGAAACATGGAAATCTCCTTACGCCTTACGGAATACGCAATACGGAATACGGGATACGCAACACGGATGGTGTATTCCGTATTGCGTAGTGCGTAATTTAGAGCGGAATATTCCCGTGCTTTTTCGCCGGGTTGGTGTCGCGCTTGTTCTGGAGCATTTCCAGACCGTTGATCAGGCGCGCGCGGGTTTCGTGGGGTTCGATCACGTCGTCGATGTACCCGCGCTCGGCGGCCACGTAGGGGTTGGCAAATTTTTCGCGGTATTCTTCGATCAGTTCTTTTTTGCGTTCACCCGGGTTTTCGGCGTTTTTCAACTCTTTGTTAAAGACTTTGCCCACAGCCCCGTCAGGCCCCATGACTGCGATTTCGGCGCTGGGCCAGGCAAAGTTCAGGTCGCTGCGCACGTGTTTGCTGCTCATCACGATGTACGCGCCGCCGTAGGCTTTGCGGGTGATCACGGTTAGCTTGGGCACGGTGGCTTCGCAGTATGCGTACAGCAATTTGGCTCCGCGACGGATGACGCCGTGATGCTCCTGGTCGGTGCCGGGCAGGTAGCCGGGTGTATCGACGAAGGTAATCACCGGGATGTTGAAGGCGTCGCAAAAGCGGATGAAGCGCGCCGCTTTTTCAGATGATTTAATGTCAAGCACACCCGCAAGTATGTCGGGCTGGTTGGCAACGATCCCGACCGTATGGCCGCCCAGGCGCGCAAAACAGACCACGATGTGTTCGGCGTAGCATTCCTGGACTTCCATGAAGTCGCCCTTGTCCACCACCATGCGGATGACGTCTTTCATGTTATAGGCTTTGCCGGGGTCTTCGGGGATGATCGTATCGAGCGCATCGTCGCCGCGCAGCGGGTCGTCGCCGCTGCTGACGACGGGCGCATCTTCCATGTTGTTTTGGGGGATGAACGAGAGCAGTTTGCGCACGAGATAGAGCGTATCCGCTTCGCTGCCGGCGGTGAAGTGGCAGACGCCCGATTTTTCGGAATGGACGGTAGCTCCGCCCAGGCTTTCGAAGTCCACATCTTCGTTGATGGCGGCCTTGACGATATCCGGCCCGGTGACGAACATGTAAGATGAATCGCGCACCATAAAAACGAAATCGGTCAGCGCCGGAGAGTAGACCGCGCCGCCTGCGCAGGGGCCCATGATGACGCTGATCTGCGGGATGACGCCCGAAGCGAGTGTGTTGCGCAGGAAGATTTCCCCATAGCCCGCCAGGGAGACAACGCCTTCCTGGATGCGCGCGCCGCCCGAATCGTTCATGCCGATGATCGGAGCGCCGTTTTTCAGGGCCATATCCATGATTTTGGTAATTTTTTCGGCGTGGACTTCGCCCAACGAGCCGCCCACCACGGTGAAATCCTGGGAGTAGACGTAAACCAGGCGACCATCGACGGTGCCCCAGCCGGTGACAACGCTATCGCCCGAAAATTTGCGTTTATCAAGACCAAAGTCATGGGTGCGGTGAACGACAAAGGCATCCACTTCGTGGAAGGAGCCTTTGTCGAGCAGCAAATCGATCCGTTCGCGGGCGGTCAGTTTACCGTTTGCGTGCTGGGCGTCTATGCGTTCCTGGCCCCCGCCCAGGTAAGCTTTGCTCTTGCGCTCACGGAGTTCTTTGATCTTTGAAGTGTTACTCATGGCATCTCCTTGAAAAATGCTCGCGATGATGGCCAAAACAGATTTGTGTTGAAAATAACGAGGCCAACGATTGAAACAACAATGCTAAAAGTGATATTGGTCGCCGGGAATACCTGGATGGCGAGTCTATCGACCCAGTACCACAAGACGTAGGCTATGGATAAAACCAGCCCGCAGGCGGGGACGACATCGCGCCCGCGAAGTACCCGTAGGGTGTAGGGTATGCGGCTGCCCTTTAAAAGTATGGCAATCAATGCAATGCCAACGATTAACCAAATGATGCCTGTTGCGAAAATATAGATGGGATTGGCCCTGAAACGGGAAAGAAGCTCCCAGTTCGCGGCTGCCGTCCAGGCGCGAATGCCGTTCCAGACTGTGATACATAACACGAAAACCGATGTTATCGTTACGGGCAGGGGGCGGGGGTTGTCGTATTCTTCCTGGTTATTTCTCATAAGACCTTTTGGGCTTTCCCGTTCCTGACGGGATTTATCCACAGATTTCGCCGATTTCCGCAGATTTTCGGGGTTTATTCGTATCATTTCAATATTCTGGGAAATTGTTGTCAGAAGGTGGTTTCGGTACGGCGGCGGGATAGCACCGCCGCCTACTCAACCACCGATTATTGAGAAGTTACGTTTATTCTGCATAATCTGCGAAAGTCTGTGGAAAGATTGTTCTCTTTCACAGTAAAAACGGTAGAGCCACCTTTTGCAAATCGGCATGCTGGGGGATGGATCGCGCCTACGGGCCGGGCGTCAAACGCAGGAGTTCTTTGTTCCCGTAGGCGGGCACTCCCGGTATTTCGCGCAACTGGCCTGCCAGGTTTGGACGGTATGGCATGCTTTCGGTCAGGATGTAGTAGCTGCCAAAGATATATTTCATGCCCATTTTTTGAAGATACGCGCCGGCTTTTCCTTCTTTGACAGCCTGGAAGTAGGCGTAGCTGTTGATCAGTCCGTCCATGTTGACGACAGTGCGGTCTTTGATGAAGTATCCGGCGTTGCCGCCGCCGGTCATGCCGATGATGGAACCGGGTTCGGTGTAACCTTCAAGGATGGGCAGCATGTCCATATAAGGTTTCCCGGCCCAGGCGTCCTGGTAAGGCATTCTGTCATAGATTGTAACCGCGAAGCTACATGCCAGGTAGATGCTGATTGCGCCTGCGCTTACCCAAGTGAGCCGGGATATGAGCTTATGGCGCGGTAATAGTTCGATCAGGTTGCCCAGGACGAGCGCGGCCAGCAAAACCACGCTGAACATCTGCATGGTCCAATACCATTCGTGCGCTGCGGCGTAGCCCATCGCGCCATAAAGGAAAGCCTGGAGTTCGGCGCTAATCAGCAAGGGAATGAGGCCCATCTGGAAGATGCGCGGCAGGTTTTTCCTGCGGTTGCGCAGGAATAGAAACAAGCCTATGACTGCGATCAGGAGCATGACCGTCCAGTAAATGTTATCGAAGTGGCCAAAGCGTTTGGGGATGTGGGAAACCCAGTCGCTGATTGGAGCGGTGAATAATCTCCATGCCTGGCTGAGGTGTGGATCGATGGCAAACATGTCCAGGATGCTCTGGGGGCCTCCGCCGTAGACGTTGTTGGGCAGCGAACCCCACCATCTTTTGACCTGTCCGCTGACGGGCATGAATGTGCCGAACATCCATTTATTGAACAGCCAGTAAGCGCCCAGGGCCGTCCCCAGAATGCCGTAGTAGGTTAATCCTTCTCCGAGCCAGGTTTTTCCGCTTTGGCGGAACTGGCCGAGGGGCGATTGCGTTTCATTTGGCGGCGAGGTGTCCCAGGGAGAGACCATGCGGACGGCGAGACGCGTTAAAACGGTTACGAGGAAGGCCATCATCCAGTAAATTAAGGGAATGGCGCGAGGCAGGTCCACCAGTTTGGTGGTTGCCGATAGTCCCCATAAAATGGCAGCCGAGAGCAGGGTGCTGATGGTCACGCCGATCAGCGCCTGTCGCACAATCGTCAGGATCGATTGGTTCTTCGGATGTCCGTACAGGCCGACGCAATAGAAGACGATGGCCTGAATGGCAAAGATGACAGCCGAAGCAATGATGGCCGAGTCTGCATAAACCAAAAGATAGACTTCAAGTCCTGCGCGCTGGATGTAGGCGAATACAATGATCGAAAAAGTTGCCAGCAAATCCATTGGGAGCAGGTAACGGATGGGCGTGCGCCGGAATAGGATCCAGACCCCGGCCAGCAGGGCCAGGTAAACCGAGTCGAGCCGGCTGAAGAGCACGAAGCAGGCCGCCAGGGCAAGGAGCGCAATATCGCGGCGCGTGACGGCTGCGATGCGCCATTTCTCGTCGAATTTTTGTAAAAGATAGAGCATCAGGACGATGGAGAGGGCGGTAATGCCTGTTTCCATGCCGGGTTGGGTGACGATGTTATGGATGAGTGTGCTCAAGCCCCAATAGGATGCTGCGAGCATGGCAACCGGTTCGGGAATGATTTTTCGCAGCAGCCGAAATAGCAGCACGGATGTGGCGGCGCTGATGGCTGCCATGACGATCAGTAAAATGCGTAGCGGCAGAATTAAGTCGAAGCGCGCCAGGAAAAAGATGGGGATGCAGATTGCCATCCATAGTGGGTGATAACCATTGGTGAGGTTGATCCCGTCAAAGCTTGAACCATGTCCCTCTGTGATATTTTGGGCGACCTTGAAATAATAATAAGCGTCATCGCGGGTGAACCAGTTCATGGAAAAATTGTGCGGCGCAGAAAACGCCGCGTACAAATGAACTGCCATGATGACTGTAATAAGTGAGATTTCAAACCAGTGAAAACGTTTCATCTACGGATAAAATCTCCAGGGATTGGGATGCAAGTGACAGTCACCTCAATTGATTTTCAGCATCCCTCCCGCAGCCAGGTGTTGGAAAATCTGCGGGAGGGTGTTTTTATTCAGATGAGTGGCGCTGGATATTTAGTGCAATTGCTGCTACTACAAATCCGTTTTGTGGTTATGGGGTAGCAGGAGCGCAAACTTCGGTTTTGCAGAACAGGATTGTGCGGATGTGGATGGCCGAAGTATCGCCGGATGTATTATCTTTGATTTCGATCTCGATCCGGTCAGATTGAGCGGGACCTTTATCAAACACGATGGTCACCTGTGGATCTGGCGGTAGGTCATGGTCTGGCTGATCCTGGTATGTCTGGGTGTATTCGACGGGTTGGCCCGATCCAGGCGCATACAAACGAATTGTGATGGTGTAATTGTGCAAGGAGCCGGTTTTGATGAAGACGCTGTGCGTATCGATGGGCGGTATGGGGTACAGGTCTATGTAAAATGGGTTGGCTTCCAAGACTCTGGAGAGTGTATCGGGGTCGTTGTCAAAGATATCTGCCATCGCTCCGCTGCCCAACGGCGAGTGGCGGACACGGATGGTCTGACCGTTCAGCACCATCGTGTCTTCGACTGGATTGCGGTTTTGCGCATGTTGCTGGACCAAAATATCGGCAATGTTGCTGGCAGGTTTCAGCGTGATGACGTAAAAACAGGGCGCTCCATTTGGGCACGGAATGGTTTTGATAACATTGACATCGATGAATTTCGGATCTCGAAGAATCGCGCTGAATTCGTCGGCTGTTGCAATAAATTCTGTTGTTGTATACGTATTCAGGTTGTTCAGGAAATCGATTGGCTGGCCCATATGCAGGCGCGACTGCAGTTCTTGGGGTATAAAAAAGTCGGTGAACTGTTCAGTCCCGTTTGCCCATGAAGGAGAAACCACAAATGATATATTGGGATCATTGTCCAGCGCAGGTCGAATAGTATCCCCGAATACTTGTTGCGCTCCGTATTGCATACCGTACAAGCCGTAATCCTGGAACCAGAGAGGCCCATCCACGAGGGCAGTCCTGAGTAAAAACAGACTTAATGAAACCAGGGCAGCGAAAAGTCCCAGGGCGCCCCAGTTTAGTGTGATTTGATAGCGCTTGTCTGCTAAATACAATGTGTACGCAAGTCCGCTTGCGACCAATATTCCAAGCAAGATGGATATCAAGAATATGTTAGGCGCGTCGGGCGCATTATTGACAGGAGTTCCGGCCAAATTCATGCCTGCTTCAATGGCAAGGCTGAACCAGTATGTGAACAACAAAATATAAGCGACAAAACGCATCCAGGCCCCCCAGACCGGCTTGAGCTTCCAGTGATTTTCCAGCCATTGCATAACTGCTGAAATGCCAATTGCAGTCAAGATTGCCAGCGGCACCGACACCCAAAGCGTACGGGGCATCCCGATTGCCACAACCGAAGCCGGAATTGGGCAGGCCAGCCAGGCAATCAGGACAAGCTTATGGCTTGGTTTTCGAATCTTTATGAAAGCCAGGATCAGGCCAACCCGCATGAATGCCAGGGCAATCCACAATGTGTTTGTGACAACTTCAGGCGGTATGCTGGCGAACATTGCCGGATCAATTGTGAAAACGACATCACCCGATGCTGACAACGGATTGGTAAACGAAACCCCGGCGGTTTTCCAGGCCCCATCTACCAGCATTGTATGGATAATCGTTGAAGTCAGAATTGGGAAGACCGTTACCAGGGCGATGATCCCGATCCGATGGGCCAGGTTGCGAATGGTCTTGAAAATCTGGAAAAAGCCAACCAGCATGAATGGCAGTGTGATCAACAGCCCATCTGCGATTCCTGCCCCCACCATTCTATGACGGTCGATGTCTATGTCATTCGGGAAGTACCAATACATCGGGTTAAGCCCATAGAAATACTGGTTCAGGAATTCCAGGATCTTTGCCGATAATAGGAGGCCAGTATTTGACCAGTATGAATCACGCCGTTTGACCTGTTCGGCGATTTCGGTGGGGTAGTCATGATAATATCTGGCAAAAGGCAGCAGCAGGATGATTACCAGACCCAGCCCGAGTAAAACTGTTTTACGCCTCTTCGGGTGGATATGATAACGAAAATCGACGACAAACAGAGCCACCCCGGTGACCCCGGTCAGGATTTGGCCCAGCCCGTGCGTATAAAAGCATAAAGCGGCGCCAAAAATGGCGAAGTACAACGCGCGCATGTCGCCTTTTCGGTAGCGGCCATAGAAGTAGATGAAAATACAATAAAAAGAGGCTACTTCCGCGTATTCAAAGGCCGTTCGGGCATGTAAAAACCAGGCTGGCGTAGTCAGCAGCAGGAAAATGCCGACCCAGTAATACTTTACTTTGAGCACTTTTTTGAGCAGCAGCCCAACCGCAATTGCGCCCAGCAGGGTAACAATAGCCGATACAAGGCGTGTTACGACCACAGATTTGCCGAACATCAAATAGGGCAGGAGTTGCAGGTAAACGCTGGTGCCGTTTACCCAGCCTTCCTTTATGAAAAACGTTGGCAGGAATTCGCCATCGTAATTTTGGAAGCCGTTCCTCAGGAAATCCGCGATCATGTTCATATGGACGGCTTCGTCGGTGAAAAAGTAAATCGGCCACTTGCTAATGGCGAAGCTGATAATCAGCGCGTATGAAACGATCGATCCCCAGAAAAGGCTGGGGTTTAAAATTCCCGGTTTGTTTTTAAATTTATTTATTTGTTTGGCAATCCAACTTGGTCTCCGGGTGAAGGCTGTTGTGCGGGTTGGCGCTGAAGTTTTGCTTGTGAGATCGCTGTTTGGAATTAAGATTTTCCCCTCGGCGTCGGTTACTTGCATCGTAATATGGACGACTGTGCCTTCGGGAACATCTGCCGTAATCTTGACGTGGACTGTGGGCCGTTCAACGGTAGGCGCTGCGCTGGCGAGCGTTGCTGATTGGCTGACGGTGCCGACCTGGGTTGTTGCCGGGATGACAAAATCTGCTTCCGATTGGTCTGTTGACTCCAGGGAGGATGGCTCATCTAGCTTTGGCTGTCCCAGGGTGTTGATCCATGCCCGTAAACTGCGCAAAGTATTCTGCGTGAGAAAGCTCAAAGGCTCGTCGTCATCAAATTTCCTTTCGCGAAAACGAAAAAACGCGAAGTCGAAGATAAGGACGGCAATAAAAAGGATGATTGTGATGATGAGGAAGATGAGGTTAGTATCAAGCATAGTGGTTTAGGGTGTAATAGCCGCCAACTGCTCCTTTGTAATTTTATAACCGTAAAACAGCATATACTGCGGTTGATAGCGGCGTTTGAATTCTATCCATTCACCGCCGGGCATCCACTGGGAAATTAATTCCAGGCTGGGTTTGTAATTGGGCAAGGCAATAAATAACATGTCCTTATCACGAGGCATACGGGCAAGTGTTTCTTGTGTGATAGTAGACAACTGTTTTTTTTCTACATCGGGCGAAAAATAGTCGAAGCTTGCGAATGAAAGGTAGGGGGCTGCTGGATCACCGATCAGGTACATGCGGCCTTGCGTGTGCAGCGGCGCAATGTAGGCGCTTGTTTCGTAAGTTAACTCGTTTGTCGGGTCTTCGTAATAATGCCCAATACGGTATTCGTAGAAGTAGTAATTGATATTTGTATAACCAAGGCAGAGCATGAAGCCCAGTAAGAGAATGGGGGCAAACCTGGCAGCAGGTTGGTAAAGTTGTTTACAGGCTCCGAGTATTTTTATTGCGCCAACGGCAATGATAATCACCAGGGCGGGCATGCTCATCAACATGCGTTGACTGGTCGGGGGCCCGCCGGTGAGTGTGCTTCCCAAAATGACTGCTGCCCAGAACCATATAAAAATGACCATATAGCGTGAGTCTTTGATACGCCATAATACATATGCCATCCCAAGCATGAAAACGATTGCTTCTGCCGCCGGAAGGTATGGCTGTGGCGAATTGAAGAAGTTGATGGGCGCACCCGTTGCAATAAAGACCAGGCTGGATTTTGCAAATTGACTTGCCAGAATTTCGGCGACGCTTATTCCGCTTGCCTGGGATTCATTTTGAATTCCAGCGCTTTTTAAGAATATGCTCTCTTGCTTCAGTCGGTAGAGAAAGTATTCAGAGTCTGAATAATAGTAACCCATGATTGGGGTGACGATCACAATTGCTGCCAGGAAAAAAATAAGGATGTTGGTTCTCGAACGGGCTTGTTGCAGAAAGCCACGCGTCCGTAGCGCCATATATCCCAGGGCGCCCACCCCAAGAAGAAAGGCGAGCAACGAACCTGGATAAGTATATATACATAACCCGGCAACAACCCCTGCTGCTAAAAAACTTAATGTTGAACCGCGTTTTACCCCCCGGAATAACAACCACAAAATCAGGGGGGCCGTGAGTGAATCGACGATATTGTCCACGCCCGTCCGGCTGAAATGGACATGGACCGGGAGCGTAGATAATAGTATAGCCGATATCCACGCAATTTTTTTGTCAAATACTTCCCTGGCGAATAGATAAACTGCCAGTACGGATAATGTGCCGGTAATGACGCTAACCAGCCGCACTGCCAGCGCTGTGTTCCCCAGCAGTTTTGTGCTGATGGCGTAGGGCAGGAAAGCCAACCTGGGCTGATCGGCCCAGCCTAAAGAGAAGAAGTGTGTGCATGTACCATCCAGGATACATACCCCTCCGCTTCCCATGTGGCCTTCGTCATTAATAAAAGAATACGGGTGTAATTCAACATCCACAAAGCGAATCAGGAAAGCCGCGATGATAATGGCGGCAATGACAATAAGTTCGGCGCGATGCGCTTTCAACCATGCCAGTATTGCGCTCATGGATGGAGGCTGCCAGCCTGTATAAATCAAAACGCTGATAACAAGCAGGGCGATGCTGACGATCCATGCTGCAGAAAACAAATAGCCGTACGGGTCGTTTTTGCTTGCCTGACTGGCGTAAACGGCGACTATTCCTGATATAACAAGACTGGTAGCCCAGAATCCAAATTTTGGTTGACGATGTGGTTGTTCTATATGGATTGGCAGGGTTGGAACTGAATCATTGAGACTGCGCAACCCAAGTATAAAAAAAACGCTTGCCAATATGTACAAAGTGATGCCAGGGATTGGCGAAGTATTATTCCATGAATTTTTCCACCACTGGCTTGCAACAAAGTATATCCCCATATCCGACGTCGAGAATAACAGCGTGATCTGAGCAATAACTGCGGTTACAATGCCAAGCAAAAGCAACAACCTCCCCCGCAGTTTTTTGCTGTTGCTTTTCAACATCGATTTCTGTTCCATTTATATGGTTGGTTTTTGGGGGGTAAAGAGTTAAGGCTTTTTGCGCCCAATCCCGAGCAGCGTACTGCCATAGATAACGTGAATTTTGACATCTTGCAGGCCCAGGGTTTCCATAAACGTTGCAAGTTCCGCGCGTCGGAAGGGATTCTCTTTACCAAATGGCCAATGACGCCCAAAAGCTTTTCTGACGATCAGATTATAAACAGAATTTTGCCAGGGTACCATAATTCCCACCACGCCGCCCGGGCGTGTCACACGGATTTTTTCATTGACCATCTGGGCTGCCTGTTCTCGCGTAAAATGTTCGATCAGGCCGATGCTGAAACTTGCATCGAACTTCTCATCGACTATCGGAAGCTCGAAGGCGCTTCCGACTGCGGCGTGGAAGGTCGGGCTGATGCTGCGTAGCAGTTTGATGGCGTTGGATGAGAGGTCGAACCCAAAACAATGGCTTCCCCCCAGGATGTCACCCAGGTAGTGAAGTGTGCGCGCAGACCCGCAGCCTACCTCGAGAATGTTTGCGTTGGGATTTTTCCCCATATATTTAAATATCCTGCCGGCATAAGCGCGCGAAAACAAGAATCGAATGCGCCAGAGCAGGAAATGAAATACGTTTTCGCTGGAGGCGTGGTCAGCCCAGAAGGAGTCCCAAATGCTGTGTTGAGGATCTTGTGTCATATTTTTGGTTAGCGTAGGTTGAATTTCTTGCGCACAGTGAGCATGCGCTGAATTTCGCTTGTCCCTTCATTAGATTTTTGTGATCTTTGCGTCGCGGGAATAGGCTCCACGGGGTTTGTTTTGCGCCTTTTTTGTTCTTCGTGCGGCATTATAACATTAGACTTGTTCCGTAATAATGAAGTTGCCCCTCACATCTCGGACGTAAAGAATTGGCCTCTTGCATAAGTAGGTAGTAGCGACTTCAGTCGCTCTCGTTGCATAATCAACGGCTGAAGCCGTTACTACGAGAGCGTTTTTTTGAGTTATGCAAGATGTTTGGTGATGGCTTCGACGAAAACCAGCGCATACGGCTTGCCAAGCCTTTTACAAAAAACAACTTCGATAATTATACATTGCTAACAAGCATGGCGTGCGCACAATTTTGATAGACTCAGGCCGATTAATATCGTGTTGTTTGACGTAAATTGGAGAATGCTTTCTATTTCTTGCCCACCACGATCCTTTCTTTGACTGCGCCAGCGACCAAAATCCACAGGATGACCAATAGCGTTGCCAAACTGGTGATTAAACCCACAAAGAACCATACGGGTTGGTATGTAAACCGGTAACGGTGAACGCCCGGGTTCACCTCGGCGGCCATATACCCGTAAGCGTTATAGATTT
Organism: Anaerolineales bacterium; assembly: GCA_049792555.1. Classification (GTDB taxonomy): domain Bacteria; phylum Chloroflexota; class Anaerolineae; order Anaerolineales; family Villigracilaceae; genus UBA5195. The sequence continues at coordinate 1,270 of JBARBA010000415.1, read as the reverse complement.
TTGCCGGCCTGCCGTCGACTGTGAGCTGCCATCCTGACGAGAAACTGCTGAGCACGACCAGCGCTTTTTTTGAATTACTCTCAACGACCCCTTCAATTTCATTTATATTTTCGGTAAATGAAGCCGCAGGAGTGACTTCGTCGTTGGTGAGGCTGCTGTCAATAGGCGTGGTTAAAGTGGAGATATCCAGCGTAAATGCAAACGGTAAACTATTTGTCGTTTTATAAATATTGATCGTATCGAAAGTTTTTATAAGCAGGGCATCTGCGGGTGGGGTAATATCTTCGGATGCTATCAGATACTTGGGTATTGCTTCTATCCGCCTCTCGCTGATTTGATTGTCGTAATTGGGTATTAACGTAATGGAATCCCACATATCTTGATAGCGCATTTCATTTCCAATTACTGCCTGGTGCCAGTGTTGCGATAGGAGCACGTTTATATAATAAATCCCGGGGTCGAATTTCTGTAACCACTCCATCGTTTCTTGCTGATGATTTTGATCATAGCTTATCGTTTTAAGCAGTGGCCGGGATGTTATTGCCAGGTCTCGCGCCGACCAGATCATAAATAGAACGATGATAAGAAAAGCCCATATATTTTTCTCGTGCCGCCAATAATTCACCGGTTTTTCCCCCCCGGTATTTTGGAGTCTCTTCAATAAGCCATCCAGACCCAGCCCTCCGGCCGCCAGCAGGGCCATCGCGCCCACCGCCACCATCCTGGATGGATACCTGAATTGGACAAGGAAGGGGACTGTTTGGAAAAGGCTGCGCCAGGGCATGTCTTTCACGTCAATCCACACAAAAGTAAAAACGATCAGGGCCAGGAAAAGCGCAATCGCGCGTTTCTTTTTTTCGCCCCAGGCCATAGGGAGGTAGAGCATTCCGATCAACGGCCACCAACCGACATACGCGTAAAATTCCTCGGGGCGCAAGCTATCGGAAAACCCACCCGGACGAAACGGCTCAGGGGTGACAAAGTCCAGGAAAGTTTCTTGCATGTTCCTGGAATCACTCAAATCGGTATTAACAGCTTTGTAGTATTGATCCCGGTATTCCCACATTGGCAGCAATTGGATGGCGATCAATCCTAATGCCAGGGTGCCAATTGCAGCCAGGATTTTGATTTTCCCCCCATCGATTTTCAGCCTGATCGGGTTTCTCGCAAGCTTAAAGACCGAGATAACCGTATAAATGGCAACCACGTACAACATGTAATAGGCATAATAGACATTCCCGCAGAAAAAGAGCAGCGCCAGCCCCAGGGC